>NZ_JBIQFG010000004.1:0-147617 GCF_045369345.1 Ureibacillus sp. 179-F W5.1 NHS
CAAGTGTCTTTGTTTTTCTTCTAAAACGAAAAAGGTAGAAGACTGAAAATTCAGTTAAAATTTATGCGACATTAGTGATACCGATTGTATTTATCGTGGTTTTTTGTTTAACGATTGGAATTGCGGAGGATGTTCGAAACAGCTTTAAAAAAGTGTTTAAATTTGAAAAGAGGAAAGATAAACGTCCGATATGGGAAGTAGGGGTAGGGATGATCTTTTTCTTTTCCCAAGTTGGATTTGTTGAAGTGTTTGGACGCCATTTAATGGGGTATGAATTAGGTGGAATGCCGCTTTACTTCGTTTTTGCCTTCATGAATGCCTTTTTACTAACGGTTATTTACGAAGAACTCTTTTATCCAAAACAATCGAAAATACAAGGTTAATATTTTTCATAAATAACACGTATTGATCGTCATCGTATCAATACGTGTTTTATAATGGAAAAAAGGCTCTATTAAGGATAAAGTAAAATAGAGAAGTTATGAATATAAAGAGAATCTTGAGATAAGTGTGAAGGAGACCCATACATGACAAAAGAAAAGTTATTATTATTAGATGGAAATAGTTTGGCCTATCGAGCATTTTTCGCCTTGCCGTTATTAACGAATGATAGCGGGGTTCATACGAATGCTGTTTATGGTTTTACAACGATGCTTCAAAAAATTTTGGAAGAAGAAAAACCGACGAAAATGCTCGTTGCCTTTGATGCTGGGAAAACGACTTTCCGTCACGAATCGTACGGAGAATACAAAGGTGGACGTCAAAAAACGCCACCAGAACTTTCTGAGCAATTCCCGTATTTACGAAAATTAATCGATGCGTATCAAATTAAACGATACGAAAAGGAACTTTATGAGGCAGACGATATTATCGGCACCCTTGCGAAACAAGCAGAATCTGAAAATATGGACGTAATAATCGTCTCCGGAGATAAAGACTTAACTCAATTAGCTACAGATAAAGTAACTGTCTACATTACCCGTAAAGGGATGACAGATATCGAAAAATATACGCCAAGCCATATTGAAGAAAAATATGGACTTTCTCCCCTTCAAATTATCGATATGAAAGGGTTAATGGGGGATACATCAGATAATATTCCAGGTGTTCCCGGTGTCGGCGAAAAGACAGCCATAAAATTATTAAAGGAATATGGCTCAGTAGAAGCGCTATATGAACAAATTGATGACATGAAAAAATCGAAAATGAAAGAAAAGCTTGTGGAAAACGAAGAACAAGCGAAAATGTCAAAGAAACTGGCGACTATTTTTACTGAGGCACCGATCGATATTTCATTGGAAGATTTAAATTATCCGGGACCAAATGAAGAAGAAGTTTTAAATGTTTGGCAAGAACTATCCTTTAAATCGTTAATTGAGAAAAGTGATTTCCAAATGGAAGAAAAGGAAACGGCTGAATTAGTCTTTGACATCGTAACAGACGTGACACCAGACATGTTAAAGGATGTTATGGCTGTTCATGTTGAGTTGGAAAATGAACATTATCATACATGCCGTATTTTAGGATTAGGTTTCACTGATGGAACGAAAAACTTTTATATCTCCTTTGAAGATATGAAAAATAATGAAACGATTAAAAATTGGCTCGAAGATGAATCAAAGATTAAATATATGTCTGATAGTAAAGCGGCCCAAGCGATTTTAAACCGTATTAATATTGAATTGCGCGGTGTCGACTTCGATTTAGTTTTAGCGACATACATTGTAAATCCAGCAGTATCGGGCGATGATCTTGCTACATTAGCAAAAGAATATGGCTATTCGGATGTACAAGCGAATGAAACGATTTATGGGAAAGGAGCAAAATGGACTGTACCAGCAATGGAAGTGTTGGCGGAACATGTTTGTCGTAAAGCCTTTGCCATTTGGTCATTACAACCGGTCGTAGAAGAAAAGCTAAAAGAAAATGAACAGTTTGACTTATATCATAATTTAGAGCTTCCTTTAGCTTCCATCCTTGGAATTATGGAAAGCGAAGGGGTTAAAGTGAATATTTCTACATTGGAAAAAATGGGCGGAGAATTAGAACAAAAAATTTCTGCTTTAGAGAAGGAAATATATGAACTTGCAGGAGAGAAGTTTAACATTAATTCACCGAAGCAATTAGGCGTTATTTTATTTGAAAAATTAGGCCTTCCTGTTGTGAAGAAAACAAAAACAGGCTATTCCACTGCTGCCGATGTATTAGAAAAGCTCCAATCGGAACACAAAATCGTTAAATATATATTAGATTATCGTCAATTAGCTAAATTACAATCCACTTATATTGAAGGGTTAATAAAAGAAGTACACAGCGATGATAGTAAAGTTCATACAAGATTCCAACAAGCCCTAACAGCTACTGGAAGGCTAAGTTCAACGGATCCAAACCTTCAAAATATCCCGATTCGTTTAGAAGAAGGGAGAAAAATTAGACAAGCCTTTGTGCCATCAAAGGAAGGCTGGGTTTTATTTGCAGCCGACTATTCTCAAATCGAATTGCGTGTGTTAGCCCATATGTCAAAGGATGAAAATTTAGTAGATGCCTTTATTCAAGGTATGGATATCCATACGCGTACAGCGATGGATGTATTCCATGTGTCAGAGGAAGATGTAACAGCTAATATGCGTCGTGCAGCTAAAGCGGTTAACTTCGGTATTGTGTACGGAATTAGTGATTACGGTTTATCTCAAAACCTTGATATAACACGAAAAGAAGCTGGCGAATTTATAGATAAATATTTGCAAAGTTTCCCTGGTGTAAAAGAATATATGGACAGAATTGTGCAAGAAGCGAAATTAAATGGCTTTGTTACAACGATTTTAAATCGTCGCCGATATTTACCAGATATAACATCTAGAAACTTTAACTTGCGCAGTTTTGCTGAACGAACAGCTATGAATACACCGATCCAAGGTAGTGCAGCTGATATTATTAAAAAAGCAATGATTGATATGGATGCCCGTTTAAAACAAGAAGGTTTACAAACAAAAATGTTATTACAAGTGCACGATGAATTAATTTTTGAAGCACCGAAAGAGGAAATTGAAATTTTAGAGCGAATTGTACCAGAAGTAATGGAACATGCCATCGAGCTAGCTGTCCCATTAAAAATTGATTTCTCATACGGGCATACATGGTACGACGCGAAATAAGGAAGTGGGATTATGCCTGAATTACCAGAGGTAGAAGGTGTTGTTCGAGAACTAGTGCCTACAGTAGAAGGAAAAACAATCGAACGCGTCAAACTATCCGATACGATCTTCACTTCTTGGGGAGCAGGGAAGCAATGTATTGTTAAAAACATGGATCCCCATCTATTTGAAGAAGTAATGCAAGGAATGAAAATTAATACAATTACTAGAAGATCGAAATATATTTATTTTCATATTGAAAAAGGGGAAGAACGATATCTTTTCGTCAATCATCTAGGAATGACGGGTGCTTGGTTTGTAGTCAAATCGTTGGCCGAAATTGGGGAGGAAAAATTTCGTAAACATGTGCATGCCATTTTTTATTTGACGACAGGAGAACTTCTTGTCTATTCAGATATACGCCGATTTGGTGAAATGCGATTTATGACAAAAATTGAGGAGCATCCCCCCCTTCTTCAAATGGCACCGGAACCATTTGAAGATGATGCTTGTGATTACTTTCTAAATAAATGTGAGCTTCCAAAGTATCAAAATAAGCCGATCAAAGAAGTAATCATGGATGGCCAAGTGATTTCAGGGTGTGGCAATATTTATGCAACGGAATCATTATTTAAAATGGGGATCCATCCGGCTAGGAAGACGAATCGCATTAGTAGAAAAAGAAAAATAGAATTATTTGAAGTGATCCGCGCCATTTTACTAGAAAGTATCGAAAGGGGCGGTTCAACGATTTCAGATTATCGTAATATAAATGGGGAAGCAGGTAGTATGCAACATCGCTTAAAAATGTATGGGAAGAAAAATTGTCCTACCTGTGGCACGTTAACAAAATCGTTGGTCATTGGGGGTCGTACTTCGGTCTTTTGTCCAAAATGCCAACATTAAAAGGTGTGTTGAGAAATGATTATTGGATTAACTGGAAGTATTGCTAGTGGAAAAAGTACGGTTGCAAAGATGTTGAAAGATTATGGTCTTCCAATTGTCGATGCCGATTTAGTAGCAAGAGTAGTTGTTGAACCGGGAACACCGACATTACAAAAAATAGTGGAAGCCTTTGGTGAGGTCGCGTTAACGGAAGATGGGGCGATGAATCGTCAAAAAATCGGAGAAATGATTTTCAATGATGAAGAACAACGTAAACGATTGAATCGTATAATTCATCCTGCAATACGTCAAGAAATGTTGCGTCAGAGAGATGAACATATCGCAAAGGGTGCCCAAACGGTTATTATGGATATTCCATTGTTATTCGAAAGTAAACTTCAACATTTTGTAGATAAAATTTTAGTTGTCTCAGTTACGGAAGACACACAGCTAAAACGATTAATGGAGCGAAATCAGTTAAGTGAACAGGAAGCAACCGCACGCATTTCGAGCCAATTACCTTTATCGGTAAAAGAACAAGGTGCTGATGCGGTGATTAATAATAATGGCACAATCGAAGAAACGGCGGAACAATTACAACGTATTTTACGCAATTGGGAAGTCATTGAATAAAAGAACTTTAAAAGACTTGGTTTTATACCCAAGTCTTTTTTATTTATTATTTTCAGAAAATAGAAATTTTTTAAATCTACAAGAAATATGTTCACCTTTTTATTAAATGTGCTATACTAATTATGAGAAAAAGATAACCTTATTAAAACGTAAATACAGGGGGATATATATATAATGACAGTTTCTATTGCTATTAATGGCTTTGGCCGTATTGGACGCATGGTTTTCCGCCAAGCAATTGTACAAGATGAATTTAATGTTGTAGCGATCAATGCGAGCTACCCATCTGAAACGTTAGCACATTTAATTAAGTATGACACAAATCATGGCAAATTTGAAGGTACTGTTGAAACTGAAGAAAACGCTTTAATTGTTAATGGCAAACGAGTTCAACTTATTAGTGAGCGCGATCCTATTAAATTACCTTGGAAACAACTCGGTGTTGATATCGTTATTGAAGCGACAGGGAAGTTTAACGACCGTGATAAAGCTGCGATGCATTTAGAAGCAGGTGCAAAAAAAGTCATTTTAACTGCTCCAGGTAAAAATGAAGATATTACAGTTGTAATGGGTGTAAATGATGACTTGTTAGATATGGATCAACATGATGTTATTTCTAACGCATCTTGTACAACAAACTGTTTAGCTCCTGTAGCGAAAGTGTTAAACGATACATTTGGTATTGAAAGCGGGTTAATGACGACTGTTCACGCTTATACAAATGATCAAAAAAATATCGACAATCCACATAAAGATTTACGCCGTGCCCGCGCATGTGCTGAATCGATCATTCCAACTTCAACAGGTGCTGCAAAAGCTCTATCTTTAGTGTTACCAGAGTTAAAAGGGAAATTACATGGTATGGCGTTACGTGTACCGACATCAAACGTTTCTCTTGTAGACCTTGTTGTTGATTTGAAAAAGGATGTCACAATTGAAGATGTAAACAACGCATTCAAAGCTGCAGCTGAAGGCCCATTAAAAGGAATTTTAAATTTCACGATGGAACCTTTAGTTTCAACTGATTATAATACAACGACTTATTCTTCAACAGTTGATGGTCCATTAACAATGGTAATGGGTAGTCGCAAAGTGAAAGTACTTGCTTGGTACGATAATGAGTGGGGTTACTCAGCACGTGTTGTTGATTTAACAAAGAAAATTGCAAAAGCTTTAGAAGTAGTAGTAGCTTAATTAAACCAATTAGTTGAGATAGGATAGGAGTCAATGCTCCTATCCCTTTTTTTATTTGTCAAAATATATTAAAATGTAGTTTTGCATACACAAAGAAGAGCTATTTTTCTAGAACAACTAGATTTGTTATAATAAGATTACTAATTAAAAGTGAGACGGGAGAAAAATTTTTATGAGATGTCCAGATTGTCAATATAATGGAACAAGGGTAGTGGATTCAAGGCCAGTAGATGACAATAAAGAAATTCGCCGAAGACGTGAGTGTGAGTCTTGTGGCTTTCGTTTTACAACCTTTGAAAAAATCGAGGAAACACCTTTAATTGTCGTTAAAAAGGATGGTTCCAGGGAAGAATTTAGTCGGGAAAAAGTATTGCGTGGTTTAATTCGAGCATGTGAAAAACGGCCGGTCGCTTTAGAAACGTTAGAGGGGATTGTCCTAACTATTGAAAAGGATTTAAGAAGAATAGGCAATTCGGAAGTCCGTTCGGAAGATGTAGGAGAAAAGGTCATGGATTTATTGGCACATGAGGATGAAGTCGCTTATGTTCGATTTGCCTCTGTTTATCGTCAATTTAAAGATATCAACGTCTTTATTTCTGAGTTGAAAGAATTGCTACATCGCCAAACGGATATAAAAAAATGAATGTGTGGAGGGAATTAAATGGTTCATTTGTATAAAGAAGTGCAGCCTACAGATCATTTTGAAATTAGTCTCCCTCAATTTCTTTCAACAAATGAACGCCAACTGTTAACATTATTTTATCAACCGTTGACAGGTCCTGAACCAATTAGTCTCTATTTAACTTTATGGGCAGAAGGGGAAGATTTACATACTACGCCTATGACCCATTATTATTTAATGAACGTTTTAAATATGTCTATTGGAAAAGTGTTTGAAGCACGTATTGCTTTAGAGGCGATCGGATTACTTCGTACATGGCGAAAGGATGAGGAAGATAGTCGCCATTTTATATACGAATTAATCCGACCCCTTGATGCCCATTCCTTTTTCCAAGACCCATTGTTATCGATGTTTTTATTTTCAAAAATTGGGGAACAGGCATATCGGAAATTGCGAAGACGTTTTATTAAACCGATGAATAAACAATCCTTTAAGGAAGTATCCCGTTCGTTTATGGATGTGTACAAGCCTGTCCATACGAATATACCAAAGGATGTAATAGAGGCAAATAGTAATAATCCAAATCAAAATTATCCTTTTTACTATGAGCAATTTGATTTTAATTTGTTAATGTCTGGTCTTTCAGAAAATCTGATTCCTTCCAGTAGTATTACTACGGATGTGAAGGAAGTGATAGCAAAACTGGCATTTTTATATCATTTATCCCCGTTGGATATGCAAAAGGTTGTGATTTTAGCATTGGATGATAATATGCAAGTTTCTCATGACCGATTAAAAAAGGCGGCAGCAGATTATTATAAATTAACTTTATCGAAGGAAGCGCCAAAGCTAGAGAAAACCTTTGTTCAAAGGGAACATCCAATGCCCGAAAAAATATCAAAGGAACAAGAGTTACAATTGTATTTGGAAACGACTCCACCCCTTCAAGTGTTAAAGGATATTAATAATGGGAAGGAACCTTTACCATCTTCGGTTCAATTGGCGGAAGATTTAATTGTGAAACATGGGATGCCCGTTGGTGTAGTCAATGTATTGTTGGAGTATGTTATGCTAACAACGGATATGAAGCTTCCTCGAAAATATGTTGAAAGAATTGCAGATCATTGGATGAGGAAAAATTTAAAGACTGCAAAAGAAGCGATGGAATTAGCTCGTACGGAACGGGATAAATATACGAAGTGGAAAAATGAAAACGACAATAAAACTCAAGTGGCTACTTCCGGCTATAAAAAGCAAGCGAGGGCAAGTAAAGAAATCATTCCGGAATGGTTTTACAAAAGGAATGAAGAAAATAGTGAAAACGAGCAACAAGAACAGAAAGCTATTGATTTTGAGCAAGAGCGTTTGAAAATATTAAAAAAACTTGGTGTACAAGATGGGCAGGTGAACTAACATCGAACCGATTAATCAATCATTAAAAAGAACAATTAAAGTACCGTCCTTTGAAGAACGATACAACCAAATTCGTCGTGAAATATTGGAAAACCGTGAGATTCAACAATTTCTAGCAGAAAATGATCAAATCGTAACGACAGATATGGTCGATAGAAGTTTACCTAAATTACAGGAATATATTAGTCAATCTATTGATTGTTGTCATTGTGGCAATACGGAAAATTGTACAAACTATTTAAAAGGCTTTGTACCAAAATTATATATTTCGCAAAATACGATAGATGTTCGTTATGAAAGATGTCAGCAAAAAATACTTGAAGATGAACGCCGGGAAGTTGAACAGATGATTTCTAGTATGCATATGCCAAAGGATGTATTAAGTGCAACATTGAAAGATTTACAAATTGATCATACGTCCCGTGTCAATATTGCCAATAAAGCGGCAGATTTTATTGCTCAATATAAAAGCACGAATGAACTGCCTACAAAAGGTTTTTACTTATATGGTCAGTTTGGTGTTGGAAAATCCTTTGTACTAGGTGCGATTGCTAACGAATTAGCAACATTAAAAATTCAATCCGTCGTCGTTTTCGTTCCTGAATTTTTACGGGAAATGAAAAATTCCATTCATGATCAATCGTTAAATGAAAAAGTGGATTATGTGAAACGGGCCCAAGTGCTCATGCTGGATGATATAGGTGCAGAAACATTATCCAGTTGGGCTAGAGATGAAATACTCGGTACCATTTTACATTATCGTATGAGTGAACAGCTCCCAACTTTCATTACTTCTAACTTTGACTATAAAGGCTTAGAACACCATTTAGCACAAAATTCCCGTGGTGACGTTGAAGTGATTAAAGCTGCCCGCATAATGGAACGTATTCGTGCTATTACAGTACCTATTGAAATGGGCGGAAAAAATCGTCGCCACGAAAATTAAAATATTCATCTTTCGTAGTTGCATTTTTGCGACTTCGGGCGTATACTTTCTTAATAATTAATCTAAATATGCAAGCTTTGAAAAGGACAACAAGTTTGTGAGACGACTTTTAGAGAGGGAAGCCTTGGCTGGGAGCTTCCTAGTACGACACATTCTTTACTACCTTGGAGCTTTAGCAGGGATAATCTGCTAACGTCAATCGGTACGTTAACCGACCTAGAGCTTCGTCTGAAACGTTTGTTTCGGAAGGAAGAAGGGTGGAACCACGAGCATACGCGTCGTCCCTTTACGAGGGATGGCGCTTTTTTTATTGAAAAAGGCTTTGTAAGTTCTAATTGTTTCCCTTTCAAAAAGCTGCAAATTTACCATATAAATCTTAAAGGAGAGAAACAACATGTCAGAAGTAATTCAATTAACTTTCCCTGATGGCGCCGTAAAGGAATTTTCGCGCGGTACTTCGACAGCGGATGTAGCTGGTTCGATTAGTCCAGGACTTAAAAAACAAGCTTTAGCTGGTAAATTAAACGGCACACTGATTGATTTAAAAACACCAATTGAAGAAGATGGTGCAATTGAAATTATTACACCAAAATCCGAGGAAGCATTGGAAATTTTGCGTCACTCCACTGCTCACTTAACAGCACAAGCATTGAAACGTTTATATCCTGGTATTAAATTAGGAATTGGTCCAGTCATTGAAGGTGGTTTTTACTATGATGTAGATTCGCCAGAGCCAATTTCTACAGAGGATTTCCCTAAAATTGAAAAGGAAATGAAAAAAATCATTTCTGAAAACATCGAAATTGAACGAAAAAATGTTTCTCGTGATGAAGCGCAAAAAATTTATGAAGAAGTTGGCGACGAATATAAATTAGAATTGTTAGAAGCTATTCCAGCGGATGAACAAGTGTCTATTTACTACCAAGGTGACTTTTTTGACCTTTGCCGAGGAATTCATGTACCGTCTACAGGAAAACTAAAAGAATTCAAATTATTATCGATAGCAGGTGCTTATTGGAGAGGAAACTCTGATAACAAAATGCTTCAACGAATTTACGGTACTGCTTTCTTCAACAAAGAAGATTTAAAACAACATCTTCAAATGTTAGAAGAAGCGAAAGAGCGTGATCACCGTAAAATTGGGAAAGAATTAGAATTATTTACACTATCTCAAACAGTAGGTCAAGGTTTACCTTTATGGTTACCAAATGGGGCAACGATTCGTCGAATTGTGGAACGCTATATTGTTGATAAAGAAGTAAGACTTGGTTACAAACATGTTTATACACCAGTATTAGGGTCTAAAAAACTATATGAAACTTCTGGCCACTGGGGTCATTATCAAGAAGATATGTTCCCACCGATGGAAATGGATAACGAAACATTAGTTTTACGTCCAATGAACTGTCCGCATCATATGATGGTATACAAATCTTCTATGCATTCATACCGTGAGTTGCCAATCCGTATTGCGGAGCTTGGTACAATGCATCGTTATGAATCATCAGGTGGATTATCTGGGCTGCAACGTGTGCGAGGAATGACTTTAAACGATTCTCATATTTTCGTTCGTCCAGACCAAATTAAAGAAGAGTTTAAAAAAGTTGTGGAATTAATTTTAGATGTCTATAAAGATTTCAATTTAACAAATTATAAATTCCGTTTATCCTACCGTGATCCTGCTGATACTGAAAAGTATTACGATGACGATGAGATGTGGGAAAAAGCGCAAAGTATGTTAAAAGAAGCGATGGATGATATGGGGCTAGAATATTATGAAGCGGAAGGCGAAGCGGCTTTCTATGGTCCTAAATTAGACGTTCAAGTGAAAACAGCAATCGGTAAAGATGAAACATTATCAACTGTTCAACTTGATTTCTTACAGCCAGAACGTTTCGACTTAACTTATGTTGGGGAAGATGGAAAACAACATCGTCCAGTTGTGATTCACCGTGGTGTTGTGTCAACAATGGAACGTTTCGTTGCCTTCTTAATCGAAGAATATAAAGGAGCATTCCCAACTTGGTTAGCACCAGTCCAAGTGGAAATTATTCCTGTATCCAATGAAGTTCACTTCGACTATGCAAAACAAATCGAAGAAAAACTGATGCAAGCCGGAATTCGAGTAGAAATGGATTACCGCGAAGAAAAACTTGGATATAAAATCCGTGAAGCTCAAATGAAGAAAATTCCTTACATGCTTGTATTAGGGGACAAAGAAATGGAAGCAGGAGACGTTAACATTCGTCGTTACGGCTCAAAAGATTCGGAAACTGTTTCCTTCGAAAGTTTCTTAGAAAGCATTAAAGCAGAAGCAGTAAAATAAATATATTGAAAGAGAATGGTTCAACTTTTTGGACCATTCTTTTTTATTATCTTTCAATCGGGAAATGTAAAAAGGTTATCGACAAAAAGTTCATCGTGTTGTAAAATCATAAAGGCAAATAAATCATGGATGAAATTTTGTTGACATCGTAAATCAACAATGATATGATTATTTAGGTTATGAATACAGTTTGTGGTTGAAGTAGAGGCTGCCCGCTTCTCACCTGAATGACGCAATTGCAGTTAACAGGTATTAACACGTTGAATTAATTACGCTGTCTTAGAGCGTATGTATATATAGCGGGCGGACATCTTCTGAAATGTCCGTCCTTTTTTTATGGACATACTTAGGAAGTGTACCGTTCAACCGGGCGTTTTTGCTCTTAATCTCATGTATTCGCGACACAACCTTGGAGGTGGATTCGTATTAGCAAAGACATGTATGTAAACGAAGGCATTCGCTCACGTGAACTTCGTGTAATCGACCATAATGGTGATCAGCTTGGAGTTAAAACTCGTAATGAAGCGTTAGAAATTGCCGCTCGTGCAAACTTGGATCTTGTCCTTGTGGCCCCTCAAGCTAAGCCACCAGTCGCACGTATCATGGACTATGGTAAGTTTAAGTTTGAACAGCAAAAGAAAGATCGTGAAATTCGTAAAAATCAAAAAGTCATCAATATGAAGGAAGTTCGTTTAAGTCCAACAATTGATGAGCATGATTTCCAAACGAAATTACGTAATGCAATTAAATTCCTAGAAAAGGGCGACAAAGTAAAATGTTCTTTACGTTTTAAAGGTCGTGCTATTACTCATAAGGAAATTGGGCAACGTGTTTTAGATCGTTTTGCTGAAGCTTGTGCCGAAGTATCGACGGTTGAACAAAAACCGAAGATGGAAGGCCGAAGCATGTTCTTAGTTCTTCAACCAAAGAACGAGAAAAAGTAATATTGACGAATAGTTTAGGAGGAAATTCGAAATGCCAAAAATGAAAACTCACCGTGGCGCTGCGAAGCGTTTCAAAAAAACGGGCAAAGGAAAATTAAAATTTGACCGTGCTTATGGTAGCCACTTATTCGCTAACAAATCTACAAAACAAAAACGTCACCTGCGTAAAGCAAAAGTTGCGTCATCTGGTGATTTCAAACGTATTAAATCTTTATTAACTTACATGAAATAATTTCGTTTATGTAATAAATGTACGTATTAAATTAAACATTCGGAAGAATTAGCAGGAGGTAATTAGTATGCCACGCGTAAAAGGCGGAACAGTAACGCGCAAGCGTCGTAAAAAAGTTTTAAAATTAGCCAAAGGTTATTTTGGTTCAAAACATACATTATATAAAGTAGCTAACCAAGCAGTAATGAAATCAGGTCAATATGCATATCGTGACCGTCGTCAAAAGAAACGTGATTTCCGTAAATTATGGATCACTCGTATTAACGCTGCTGCTCGTTTAAACGGTCTTTCTTACAGCCGTTTAATGCACGGTTTAAAAGTAGCTGGTATCGAAGTTAACCGTAAAATGTTAGCTGACTTAGCAGTAACTGACGCTCAAGCATTCGCTCAATTAGCAGAAGAAGCTAAAAAAGCAGTTGCGAAATAATTTTCCAATAAATGGCTGGTAGGACATCCTATCAGCCTTTTTATATATGTAAAAGGAAGGTGAGATGATCCGATGGAATTAGCATTAATATCATATATTGCCGTAATGTCAATCATCCTATGTATTTTCATGTATGTCGATAAGTCCAAGGCAAAAAAACATGAATGGCGCATTTCTGAAAAATCATTATTTACGTTAGCTATTCTAGGGGGAGCGTGTGGGGGCGTATTAGGAATGTATTTATTCCGCCATAAAACAAAACATAATTCCTTTGCCTTTGGATTTCCGTTAATAGCAGCTATACATATTTATATTGTTGTAAGGATTTTTACGATTTATTAATCAGTAGATATAGGTATGATGGGGTTATTTAATCACATTATAGAATGAGCAGGTGGAAAACAAATTTTGTTTAACTCTACCTGTTTTTATTTTATAAGAAGTTATCAATAAAAATAACGGATGTGCAACCTCTTTTTGAACGAATCGATAAAAAACGAATTGATGAGGAATTAGAAAAACTATATGCTCGTTCCAAACACTTTTAACAGAAAATATAGGATTGCCTTTCATGCATAGTTCATGTCATGTTAGACAATCCTTATTTTACTGTTGTTAAACATTTTGATCTTTCATTAACTGTTCAATAGGATTTTTCCAGTTTATTTTGGCTTTCGGGTAGCTCATTAAAATTTCTTTTTCTAAAAAGTAAAAGTCGTCCTTAGTTAAACCTTGAAGCTTCGTTACATCATGTACCCAAACAAATATGGACACAACCTCAAAGGCATCTTCAGTCGTTCCTAAATATTTCTCTCCCTCAAAAAGGGCACCTTTATAGGAAATGAAAAAGTTTTTTCGGACATTTTTAACATCATCATAGAAGTAATATTGCCCTTTTTCATAGGCTTCATCTAATTTACGTTTTGGATCGGTTAAGAAACGTACGCCTTTATAAAATATGTAAATGATTAGAATGATAATGAGCAGACGGAATAATAGAAGAGCCACGTAAAAGTCCCCCTTGTAAAGACATAGTTACTTCCTTTACGATTAAAGAGAACAATAAGTTTCATTTTTTAAAGAAAAAGAGGGATTTTTTTATGGAATTTAAAGAACTATTTGAAATGCAACGAGAGTTAGATGCATTCATCGAAAAAACGCAAAAGATTGATCGAGATGTTTTTAAGGAAAAAGGGCTCGCTTTAATGATTGAATTAGCGGAATTAGCGAATGAAACAAGATGTTTTAAATTTTGGAGTACAAAAGGTCCTTCTGAAAGAGATGTTATATTAGAGGAATTTGTCGATTCTATTCACTTTTTACTATCTTTAGGAATTGAAAAGGAATTATCATTAGATGCTTGGCCGGAAATTTCAATGAAACAAGATTTAACAGATTGGTTTTTACGCACACAAGATCAAATATTAACCTTTATTCACCAACCAAACATTGATCATTATCGAAGTGTATGGCAATGTTATGGTGTCTTAGCATATAATTTAGGTTTTACCCTTGATGATATTATTCAAGCCTATATAGCAAAAAACGAAAAAAATTATGAACGTCAGAAAAACGGGTATTAATGACCGTTATTTTTGAAAAACTTATAATTGTTTGGGAATTAATATTTCAACATTCGAAATATTAGAGGTATAATAAGGAAAAACACCTATTTAGGAGGCTGCAACATGTCCGAATTAGATCAAACATTAACTATGTTGAAAGAATTAACAGATGCAAATGGAATACCAGGGAATGAACGTGCCCCTCGCGAAGTAATGCGAAAATATATTGAACCATATGCAGATGAGATTGAAACAGACAATCTTGGAAGTTTAATTGCAAAAAAAGTTGGGGATGCCAATGGACCAAAAATTATGGTTGCCGGCCATTTAGATGAAATAGGTTTCATGGTTACTCAAATCGATGACAAGGGTTTTGTGAAATTTCAAACAGTTGGTGGCTGGTGGAGCCATGTGATGCTTTCTCAACGAGTAACAATTACAACTCGAAAAGGGGAAGAAATTATTGGGGTTATCGGTTCAAAGCCGCCTCATATTTTACCTGCTGACCAACGTAAAAAAGTAGTGGATATGAAAGAGTTATTTATCGATATCGGTGCAACTTCTAAGGAAGAGGCCCAAGGATGGGGAATTCGACCTGGCGATATGATTACGCCTTACTTTGAATTCAACGTAATGAAAAACGAAAAAATGTTATTGGCAAAAGCATGGGATAATCGTATCGGTTGTGCCATTGCCATCGATGTTTTAAAACAACTAAAAGATATTAAACATCCTAATGTTGTTTACGGTGTAGGAAATGTTCAAGAGGAAGTTGGGCTTCGCGGAGCAAAAACTTCTACCTTTAAAATTAAACCGGATATTGGGTTTGCTGTTGATGTCGGTGTAGCTGGAGATACGCCAGGTATTACACCGAAGGAATCTACATCGAAATTAGGTGATGGTCCTCAAATCATTATTTTCGATGCATCAATGGTAGGACATAAAGGACTTCGTGATTTTGTAGTTGATGTGGCAGAGGAAAACAACATTCCTTATCAATTTGATTCCACGCCAGGTGGTGGTACTGATGCTGGTTCCATCCATTTAACAGCAAATGGCGTTCCAGCTATGGCAATCGGAATAGCTTCTCGTTATATCCACTCCCATGCAGCGGTCATCCATCGTGATGATTATCACAATACAGTTAAATTACTTGTAGAAATCATTCGAAAATTAGATCGTGATACAGTTAATAAAATTATATTTGATTAATAAATAATGAAAGGGAAGGGCGAAAATGCTCTTCCTTTTTTCGTGTCTATAAATAAAAATCATGCATATATATGGTGGAGTATACTATTTTTTGATTCATCGTATAAATGAATATTTATAGAAAATATGGAGTGATAAATAAAAATTATTAACAATATATTATTTTTATACTATCAAAATGTATATTTATTATTGTTGGTATAGATGAAAATTATTATAAAAATACACTTGATTTAATAAATATGCATATGTATAATAAATTACATCATCCATTGTATAAGGGGCGGAGAAAACAATGAAATTATTAGAAGAGGTTCAATTGAAATTAGTTTCCAGTTTAAAAGGGAAAGATTTATTAACGTTGTTAGATTATACGAGCGAGGAAGTCCATGATCTAATTACATTAGCAAGCCAACTTAAAAAGATTACAAAGGCGGGCAAATGTCCAAAGTTATTAGAAGGTAAAACATTAGGCATGATCTTCGAGAAGCATTCCACGCGTACGCGTATTTCCTTTGAAGTCGGGATGAATCAACTTGGAGGAAAAGCAATGTTTATGCATTCCCGAGATTTACAAATCGGACGTGGGGAACCGATTTCTGATACAGGGTATGTATTATCCGGTTATCTTGATGGGGTGATGATTCGCGCGAATTCTCACGAAATGGTGAAGGAATTAGCAGACCATGCCTCTATTCCAATCATTAATGGTTTAACAGATTTATATCATCCTTGCCAAGCGTTAGCAGACTTAGAAACAATTATTGAGAATAAAGGTCATTTTAAAGGATTGAAAATTGCCTATGTAGGGGATGGTAATAACGTTGCCCATTCTTTAGTCGTTGCTGCAGCCCATGTTGGCATGGATATCGTTGTTGCAACTCCTGTCGGTTACGAACCTAATGAAGAAATTATCAAAAAGGCAAAACGCATTGCAAAAGAAAATGGCAGTCTTATTACCGTAACGAATGATCCAGTAGCAGCTGTAAAAAATGCTGATGTAGTTTATGCGGATGTGTGGACTAGTATGGGGCAAGAAGAGGAATCTGCTAAACGTTTAATAGATTTTAAAGGTTATCAAATTAACGACGAGTTAGTTGCCAATGCAAAACCAAATTATATGTTTTTACATTGTTTGCCAGCCCATCGTGACGAAGAAGTGACCGCATCCGTTATTGATGGTCCAAATTCTTATATTTATGAGCAAGCGGAAAATCGATTACATGCACAAAAAGCCGTATTAGCATCCATTTTAGCTTAAAAATGGGGAGCTTCCCCATTTTATGGACTTAAACGAGTAACATTTATTTTTTTACATTGTAGTAGGTGGGAATTGTCCCCACTTACTACAATTACGATGCTGATTTCAAGGTGGAAAAAAGTATCGCTACATAGGAATGGCAACTTGGGAGACGCTGAGTTGCCTTTATTTTTTTCCAAAAAAAACAGCGAAAAGAAAATTAGGCAATTTTCTTATCACTGGAATGCACAATTATTGATTGACAATCATTTCTAATTCATCAATCGGAATATTTAATATTTCTAGGATTTTTGTATGGATTTGTTCAATTGACATCTCTAAAGAGAGGGCCAATTCTGCAAATAAAATATTTTGAATAGACATTAATAGCTTTCGATCGTATTCAGGGAATTTCTTGTCGTTACATTCAAGTTCATATTTTTTTATCATTAAAGTTTTAATGATTTTTGCAATATCTTCACGATTCCCTTTTCTTGAAAGATTTGAATACGTTTGAGTACGATGGTTCGTTTTTTCAATCCATTCAATACCAGGTTGTGTAAATACATTTAAAATTGCATTTGCTTCTTCTTTATTCATAATTTCAAGCATGGAAATGGATTTATTATCTACGGGAGTGCAAATTTCTAACTTATTGTTATTGAGTGGATGTAGGACGTAGTAAGTTTTCGTAACACCGGAAAACGTTTTTTCACTGATGTCATCAATATGGCATAATCCGTGAGCAGAGTAGATGATGGTATCTCCAACCTTAAACATATGTTTTGCCCCCTTTTCATCGTCAACTTGGTTGACTAATTTTATTGTACGCTATTTCAAGAGAAATGTCAACTTAGTTGACAATTGAGTAGCCATTCAGTATATTTATTTTCGAATAGATGTACGGGGTGAGAATAGTGGATCATGAACAATTGGATTTATTGGAGTTAATTAGTGAATGTTATAATTCGATTCGAAAAAAAATAGAAGAAAGATGGAGTGAGATAAGCGATATTACCATTTCAAATTCTGAATGGTATATTATGATGAAAATATATAAAAAGCAGCCGACGATTTCTTCTGTTACAAAAAATGTTCGCATTTCGCGACAAGCAACCCATAAATTTATTAAAAAGCTAGAGTCAAAAGGGTTAGTTGAAACGCTGCCGGGAAATAATAATCGGGATAAATGTATTCAATTAACAAATATTGGGGAATTATGTGTAGAGAAATATATCGTATTAAAAAAAGAATTAGAAATGAACATTCGAGAAAAAATTGGTAATGAGAAATTTACGATTATAAAAGAAATTTTGCAAAGTGAGTGGGGAAATTAATAGAGGGCTGACAAAGTATCAAAGAAATGCTTTGTCAGCCTTATTGTTTTAATTCTGAAAAGCTTTTGAAAGTTTTTCTGTAAATGCTTCTTGCTCTGCTGCGCTAGATGATTTCCACCATTTTTCTAAAAATACACCAAGACCAGGTAATAAATGCTCATCACCACGTGAAATTGCATCTTCTACTGTATCACGGAATTCATTTGCACTATCACCTTTTACATTCGATGTAATGGCATCTCTAATTTGAAAATTCATTGCATTCGCCTCCTCAATGACTAGTCTGCTTCGTCTCGCTGAAACTATGCATAGTAAATTCATTTAGAATTGCTTAAATTAAACAAAAATAAATAAAAGGAGTAATTTTTATGGAAATTAAATTTTCAACAAATGTTCAAGAAATACGTGAAGTGATGCTCCAAGCCTTTGAGGAGTATCGTAATGACCCAGCACCTTCTAGTGCGTTAAAGGAAACGGAGCAATCTATTTCAGAAGAGTTGCAAAACGGCGCCTTTGCGTTAGTTGGATATGAAAACAATGTACCAGTTGCAGCCGTTCGCTTTCAATATGTAGAGGATCATGTTTATTTTTATCGTCTATCCGTAAGCCCTATGTGTCAAGGAAAGGGTTACGCAAAAAAATTGTTACATAAGATAGAAGAAATTACAGTTCAACATGGTTATAATAAAATTCAATGTAAAGTTCGGATGAGTGTACGAAGAAACATTCAACTTTATGAATCCATAGGGTATCAAATTTTAAATGAAGAGCTTATTACGAGACCAACAGGTGAACAATTTAAAATTGTAAATATGTTTAAAGAAGTTGCTTTAACCAAGTATCCTCTATAATAGATAGCAAGAACTTAATTCACGATGAAAACATTTTTTACACAGTCCTACTTTTCATGTAAAATTAGGCATTAGAAACAGAAGAAAAAGGCGGTAACTGTCAAATTATGAAACGTATTGAATCAACACAAAATGCCCTCGTAAAACATTGGAAAAAACTTGTCACGACCCGAAAAGAGCGAGAAAAAACAGGGGAGTTTATCGTAGAAGGTTTCCATCTAGTAGAGGAAGCGTTAAAAAATAAAGACCAAATTGTACAAATGATTGTCCGTGAAGGGGTAGACCTTCCTTTACTTTGGGAAACGGATAATGTCATGATCGTAGAAGTGACAGAAACTATTGCAAAAGAACTGGCTGAAACGGAAACTTCTCAAGGGGTATTTGCCCATTGTAAACAGCTAGAAGTCAAGTTAGAAGCAAAACAAAATTGGAGAAAAGTATTGCTCGTTGATGCGGTGCAAGATCCGGGGAATATCGGAACGATGATTCGTACAGCGGATGCTGCTGGCATCGATGGGGTCGTATTAGGAAAAGGGTGTGCGGATGCTTATAATCCAAAAACATTACGATCAGCCCAAGGTTCCCATTTTCATATTCCTGTCATTCGCGGCGAGCTAGCAGAATGGATTGAAGATTTACAAGATAGCGGTGTGAAAGTGTATGGAACAGCATTACAAGATGCTATTGAATATACAGAAGTAGAACATTCAGGAAGCTTTGCCCTTATCGTAGGGAATGAAGGAAGTGGCATACATCCGCAACTTTTAGATAAAACTGATCAAAATGTCATCATCCCGATTTTCGGACAAGCTGAATCATTAAATGTAGCAGTGGCTACAGGCATTTTATTGTATCAATTTGTAAAATAAATTGCTTCAAATGGAAAGACAAAGTCAGTTTAAAACTTTGTCTTTTTTGTTATTTAATAGGGGAGGAAGTATTTTATATAGAACTTGGTTAAATACAACAAGCGCTTGAAATGGACTTTAATACAATAGAAGAATAATTTAAATTGCAACATAGAGACAATACTTGAAACCTTTTCCGATTTAACGTAAAATAATTTAAGATTTAGAACATATATGAATAAAAGAAAATGCGCTTGGAGCGGGAAGAGTAAATATGGATAAGACATTTTAGGGAGCGTAAGCCGAAGACTGGAAGCTTATGTAATGTCATACATATTGAAGTTCACCCCGTAAGCAGCTTCCGGGATCATGTTAAATGAGAAAGGAAAGCCGGCCGATGAGTCGTTATGTCAATGAAGTGATTGCAATTTTTTGTAATAACTAGGGTGGTACCGCGAACTTAGTCCTCGTCCCTTTTTAGGGGCGGGGTTTTTTGTTTTTTCTTAACGAAGGAACGGATACAAAGGCGGATTTTCACTTACAGACGAAAAAACAAAAAATGAACTATTTATAAGGAGGTTTTTATACGTGGAACAACAGTTAAAGCAATTGGAACAAGAAGCATTAACGAAAATACAAGCTGCTGCCAATTTAAAAGAACTAAATGACGTTCGCGTGGCGTATTTAGGGAAAAAAGGTCCGATTACGGATCTATTAAAGGGAATGGGGAAATTATCTCCAGAAGAACGTCCGAAAATGGGGGCCCTTGTGAACGCGGTGCGTGAGAACGTTACAGCCCAACTAGAACAAAGGGCGACTGTGTTAGAGGAACAAGCGATTCAAGAACAACTAGAAAAAGAATCGATTGATGTTACGTTACCAGGACGTCAAGTACGATCAGGAAATCGCCATCCTTTAACTCGTGTTGTGGAAGAAATTGAAGATTTATTCGTTTCAATGGGATATACAATTGCAGAAGGAACGGAAGTAGAAAGAGACTACTACAATTTCGAAGCTTTAAACTTACCAAAAGGTCACCCGGCTCGTGATATGCAAGATACATTTTATATTACAGAGGAAACGCTATTACGTACCCATACGTCACCAGTGCAAGCGCGTACGATGGAAGCAAAAAAAGGGGAACCAATCCGAATTATCAGTCCGGGTAAAGTATTCCGCCGAGATAATGATGATGCGACACACTCCCACCAATTTATGCAAATTGAAGGGCTAGTCGTTGGCGAAAATATTCGAATGAGTGATTTAAAAGGAACGCTGGATAAATTAGCGAAAAAAATGTTCGGCGAAGATCGGGAAATTCGCTTACGTCCAAGCTTCTTCCCTTTTACAGAGCCTTCAGTAGAAATGGACATTTCTTGCTTTAAATGTGGTGGCTCAGGTTGTAATGTATGTAAACAAACAGGTTGGATTGAAATTTTAGGTGCTGGTATGGTACATCCAAATGTACTTGAAATGGCAGGCTATGATTCGAAAAAAGTTTCAGGTTTTGCTTTCGGTATCGGCGCGGAACGTATCGCAATGTTGAAATATGGAGTAGATGATATCCGTCATTTCTATACGAATGACAGTCGTTTCTTATCACAATTCCATCGAACAGAAGGGTAAGGGGGTACGAATATGTTAGTTTCATTAAATTGGTTAAAACAATATGTTGATATAGAAGGAATTGCGCCTGAAGAATTGGCTGAAAAAATTACCCGTTCAGGGATTGAAGTAGATGCAGTGATTGATCGTTCTCAAGGGATGACAAACATTGTCGTAGGTTATATTGTATCAAAAGAAAAACATCCGGACGCAGATAAATTAAATATTTGCCAAGTAGAAGTAGGAGAAGGGGATGTACGACAAATTATTTGTGGTGCACCAAACGTTGCAGCAGGTCAAAAAGTAATCGTCGCATTACCTGGTGCTCGCCTTCCTGGCGGTATTAAAATTAAAAAGGCAAAAATGCGCGGTCAAGAATCCAACGGGATGATTTGTTCCCTACAGGAACTAGGTGTGGAAGGTCGCGTTGTTCCGAAAGCTTATGCTGATGGAATTTACGTTTTACCAGAGGATGCTGTTCCTGGTAGTGATGCATTGGAATTAGTGGGGCTACGGGATATTGTTTTAGAATTAGGCTTAACGCCAAACCGTTCAGATGCATTGTCTATGTTAGGGGTTGCTTATGAAGTAGCTGCTATTTTATCGAAGGAAGTTAAATTACCAGGAATTCAATATGAAACGATTTCTGAAAAAGCAGGGGACTACATTAACGTACGTGTTGAAGCGAAGGAAAACCCATTATATGCAGCAAAAGTAGTGAAAAATGTAAAAATCGCAGAATCACCTCTTTGGTTGCAACATTACTTAATGGCAGCTGGTGTTCGTCCTCATAACAATGTTGTCGATATTACGAATTATATTTTAATGGAATATGGTCAACCGTTACACGCCTTTGATTATGATTCATTAAATTCGAAAGAGATTGTAGTTCGTTTAGCTCACGAAGGAGAAAAGATTGTCACTTTAGATGAACAAGAACGAACATTAAATGCCCATAATCTTGTCATTACAAATGGTGTAGAACCTGTAGCTGTTGCCGGCGTAATGGGTGGTGCTAATTCTGAAGTGACGAATAAAACAACAACTGTTGTCATTGAAGCAGCTTATTTTGAAGGCTTATCTGTTCGTCGTACTTCGAAGGAATTAGGCTTACGTTCTGATTCATCAGCACGTTTTGAAAAAGGCGTCGATCCTAACCGAGTGCTTTTAGCTGGTGAACGAGCTGCCCAAATGTTAGCTGACATTGCAGGCGGAGAAGTATTAGATGGTACAGTATTAGTCGATGATTTAGATAAAACACCCGCGCGAGTAGTTGTATCACCTGACTACATTAACTCCCGCCTAGGTATGAAAATTTCTTTAGAAGAAATGCTATCTATTTTAAATCGTCTACAATTTGATGTGGAAGCGGCAAACGGTTTATTAATTATTGATGTTCCGACACGACGCCAAGATATTAAAATTGAAGAAGATATTATTGAAGAAATTGCCCGTCTATATGGATACGATGAAATTCCAATGACATTACCAGAAGGAAATGAACAAGTAGGCGGATTAACACCTTACCAAGCTAAACGCCGTATTGTACGAAATGTGTTAGAAGGTGCTGGTCTATACCAAGCGATTACGTATTCGTTAACTTCTGATGAACTGGCCCAAAAATTTGCTTTAAAAACAGAAGATACGACGAAATTATTAATGCCGATGAGTGAAGAACGTTCCACTTTACGTCAAAGTCTGATTCCTCATTTGGTGGAAGCGGCAAGCTATAATGTGGCTCGTAAAGCAGATTCCGTTGCCCTATATGAAATTGGTTCTGTATTCCTTGGTCAAACGGAAGAGCAGTTACCATATGAAGAAGAACATATTGCCTTTGTGTTAACAGGTAAATGGGTTGACCATACATGGCAAGGTGAAAAGTTAAATGTGGATTTCTTCGTCGCAAAAGGCATTATCGAAAGCTTATTTGAAAAATTAGGCTTAACAGATCGTTTATCCTTCTCAAGAACAACAATGGATGGTTTACACCCAGGTCAAACTGCTGCCATCTACTTAGATGGAGAAAAAATCGGTTTAATCGGTGGTTTACATCCAACTGAGCGTAAACAATACGATTTGAAAGAAACGTATGTGGCCGAATTAAATTTAAAAGCTATTTTAGCTGCAACTGTGGAAGATTTAGTTTATGCTCCAGTACCACGTTTCCCTGCAATGACACGAGATATTGCATTGGAGCTAGATCGCTCAAAACCTGCTGGCGAGATCGTAGAAATCATTCGTCAAGCTGGTACAAAATTATTAAAAGAAGTAAAAGTGTTCGATGTTTACGAAGGAGAAAAAATGGAAGCTGGCAAAAAATCAGTTGCTTTCTCATTAACTTACTTCGATCCAGAACGTACGTTAACAGATGACGAAGTGTTAAATGCCCATAACAAAGTATTAAAAGCATTAACAGAAGCAGGCGCTGAACTTCGCTAATATAAGAGAAGAGTTGCTCGTAATACTCGGGCGCTCTTCTTTTTTGTTTACTTTTAAAATAGGGAGACCTTCTAGCTGTTTCGCTATTCAAATTTTTATTATAATAAATGGGGATAGCACAATGATTTAAATTTAAGGGGGATGTTTATGTTACAAAAAGAAGAAACAGTTCTTGTATTAATTGATGTACAAGGAAAGCTAGCTGAAATCGTAGATAATAGTGAATTTGTGATTCATAATATTGCGAAAATGACAGAAGGTGTTCAAATTTTAGATATACCTGTTCTTTCGTTAGAACAATATCCAAAAGGACTTGGGCCGACTACGGAAAAAGTTGCCCAAAAACTACAAAATCAAAAACCAATTGAAAAAATTACATTTAGCGCTTACGATACACCAGAATTTGTAGAGCAATTAGAAAAAACGGGACGTAAAAAAGTATTGCTTGCCGGTATTGAAACCCATATTTGTGTGTATCAAACAGCTGTTCATTTACTTCAAAATGGTTATGAAGTGGAAGTATTAGCTGATTGCGTTTCATCAAGAACGGCTAAAAATAATGAAATTGGGCTTCAAAAAATGATGCAACTAGGTGCGAAGGTAACGAGTGTAGAAATGGCCCTCTTTGAAATGCTTCAAGTCGCTAAAGGAGACCAATTTAAAGCGATTAGTAAACTTGTAAAATAAAAGGGTTCAAATGTAGCCATACTCCAATTTTGGGGTATGGCTTTTTAGTTTGTGGTCGAGTTGTTAATTTACTTAAAAATACATTGAAGGGCATTCGGTTAAAGAAGTGTACGAATTTATAAATAAAAGTTAATTTTTGAGCAGTTGCTTTAGTTGAATAACAATCCTCCCTAATCCGATGTATTGCTGATAAACAGTCTATTAAATGGATAATTATGTTAAAGAATAATGGAATGGGCTGGCGATATACAAAATGATTGGTTACAAGGTGTTACGCCAAAAATAAAGATGGATCAACTTTTAAAAGTGGAAAGGTTTATTGCAAAATAATAGTATGGCGTGTTTTTTAAACATGTTATTCAATAAAAAAAGCGCATAGTTTTACCTAGCGCCTCTTTCCAATTTATCTCTTTTTCTCCACGAGTTTTTTTGCTTTTTCTGTATTAGCAAAATGCCATTTTGTAATCGACTTTAATGTATCTTGACCTTGTTCTAACCAAATGCGAGCAGCCATTTCATCGACTTTACCACTAGCACCCTTTTGTAATTCGAAGCCAACCATTTCTGCAAGCCGATCCATTTCTTTCAAAAAGGCGTAGCGGGCTAAGATAGAAGCAGCAGCAACTGCGACATGAAGTTGTTCGGCCTTTGTAGAAAACAAAACATTTTCTCGAACAATTTCTTTTTCATTTTTTATATGGTTATAGTAAATGGAGCGTTCTGCAAACTGGTCAATTAAAATATAATCCGGCTTTGCAGGGTCCATTTTAGACAATACATGTTTAATCGCTTGGTTATGAAGCAATGCTTTTATTTTCCCTTGGGAATAGCCTTTCCCTTGAAGTATATTATATTTTTCATTGCGCAATGTTAAGATGCTATAGGTGCACACTGACATAATGTCTGGTGCTATTTTTCGCATAATGCGATCGTTTAACATTTTTGAATCCTTTACACCAAGCTCTGTAATTAATTCAATTTTATCTTTCGGAACATAAACAGCAGCAACCGTTATCGGACCAAAATAGTCACCGGTACCTGTTTCGTCTGACCCAATGACCGACATTGTTGAAAACTGTTCGGGAAGGGTATCGCCCTTTGTTTTAATTTCTTTGGAAGTAGCTGTTTTCGTTTTTACTTCCCCCCAACGACTTGCCTCTCTTTTTGCCCCAACCCCTTGAAACATCACTTTACCAGATTTATAGATCGTAATGGCTGTATCTGGTAGTTTTGCAGCAAAAATAACTCCAGGTGCATTTCGTTCAACGCTTGATGAAGCATAAAAACTTTTCACCTGATTTTGTATATCGGTTGAAAGTTGTAGCACAATATTTGCCATAAATTCGTTCCCTTCTTTGTTCCATGTACTATAAATATTAAGGATGACATAAATCATGATGAAAAAATAGTACATTGTTTTGTGTATCTGTAGGTAATTGATTTTTATAAGATGCTTACATTATATATATTTAAATAAGAATGGAAAAATACTTCTAAGTTTATTTATAGCCTAACAAAAATCCATCAATTATCTAGTACAGAAAACATAGCAAAGATAGTTTGAAAAATAATGTGAGGCTATGATTACAAATTGCCTTCATTGACATATTTCATCTCACCATTTACAATAACCAATTCTAAATTTAATTTTGCGAATGGAATGAGCTAAAAGTCCTGCTAGTATTGGTTTTGTAACCTTATTGTAGTTGTACTATGCAAACTAAAGATGGTATGATATGTATTATAAATTTCGTAATAGATTCAAACGTAGTAGAATTGACCAAACAGTTAATTTGTTTGGTTGTTTTATTCATACTTTGCAAAGAAAAAAAGATTGTAAATGAATCATTGGGTTTTGCTTACGGTTTAGGGGGTATTGCATTGGCTGAACAAGAAAAAAATCGAATATCAGTAGAAATTTTCGGGCATTCGTATAAAATAGTTGGCTCCGAATCTACTGGACATATGCGATTAGTTGCTTCTATAGTAGATGATAAAATGCGAGAAATGCATGTACATAATCCATCATTAGATAGTTCTAAGATAGCCGTTCTAACAGCTGTCAATACCGTACATGAATTATTAAAATTAAAAGAACAAGTTGAAAAACTTGAAGAAGAAGTGAAAAAATTAAAGGGTTGAATTGAATGTTAGATATTATATTACTGATTATATTTGCTGCTAGCCTACTAGTAGGCTTAAAAAGAGGCTTCATCGTGCAAGCTATTCATCTTGCCAGCTTCTTTGTTGCACTGATTGTCGCTTATATTTATTACAAACCGCTAGCAGAAAAATTTGTACTATGGATTCCTTATCCAGGGGTGACAGATAGTTCATCCATGGTACTAGTTTTAGATTCTTTAAATGTAGATGAAACATTTTATCGAATTATCGCCTTTGCGGTCATTTTCTTTGCAGTAAAAATTGCCTTACAAATTCTTGGTTCAGTATTTGATTTTATTACATATTTACCAATATTAAATTCTGTTAACCGTATTTTAGGGGCTATCCTTTGCTTTATCGAGTTCTATTTCATTTTGTTTATATTAATGTATGTGTTAGCATTAATTCCGATGGGACCGATTCAAAACATGATGGATGGTTCATTCATTGCCAATCTTATGCTTGAGCACACACCAATTTTTACCGATATGGTTCGGGATTGGTGGTATATTTACAAACAATAAGTATATTTGTTATTCGTCTGTCGTTTGACAATCGACTTAAAGGAAATGTCCCAAAGCGACTTTTGGGGCATTTCCTTTTTCAGCGGAATAGTATAGAAATTAGACGGTTATCCACATATGAAAGAGTTGCGGCAAAGTATGTCCCTATATTCTTTCTTAAAGAGGAGGCAACATAAATGAATAAAAAAATGGTCATTAAAACGTTAGAAAAAATTGCCCTTTTATTAGAGTTACAAGGGGAAAATCCCTTTAAAGTATCTGCCTTTCGAAAGGCAGCTAATGCCCTTGAATTAGATGAGCGTAGTTTAAATGAAATTGAGGATATTACGGCTTTAAAAGGAATTGGAAAGGGAACAGCAACCGTTATTCATGAATTGATAGAAACAGGGCAATCTACTCAGCTGAAGGAGCTGGAAGAAGTTGTACCAAAAGGGTTAATCCCATTATTAAAACTTCCAGGTTTAGGTGGGAAAAAACTAGCAAAACTTTATAGTGAACTAGGAATTGATAGCGCTGAAAGTTTGAGAGCTGCATGTGTTGCTCAACAAATTCGTCAGTTAGCTGGTTTTGGACCGAAATCAGAAGAGAAAATATTAAAGGAACTTGACCAATTAGGAGAGCGCAGTGAACGATTACCGATTTGGTATTTACAACAAATTGTTAATGAAATTAATGAAGTGTTACGTTCTATTACAGAAATTCAAAAGTTTTCTGTAGCGGGAAGCTTCCGTCGAGTAAGTGAAATGAGTAAGGATATCGATTTTATCGTTGCTACAGAGAAACCTGAACAAGTAAAGGATCAATTACTGAAACAATTGACAATTAAAGAGGTTGTTGCGGCTGGTGATACGAAGGTATCGGTCGTATTAGATGCAGAAGATGTTGTCAATGTTGATTTTCGCCTCGTTACAATGAAAGAATATGCAACAGCCCTTCATCATTTTACAGGCTCGAAAGATCACAATGTACGCATGCGTCAACTAGCTAAGGAACAAGGAAAGAAAATTAGCGAATACGGAGTAGAACAGCCGGATGGTACAATTATGACCTTCGATACTGAAGAAGATTTCTTCGCCCATTTTGGTTTGCCATTTATTCCTCCGATGGTTCGGGAATCAGGGAAAGAGTTGGAACGAGTAGATGAACTCGAAGGACTTGTATCCCTTGAACATATTGTATCGGATTTACACATGCACACGACTTGGTCTGATGGTGCCCATACCGTAAAAGAAATGGGACAAGCTTTAATTGAGCGAGGATATACCCACGGTGTTATTACAGACCATTCCCAATATTTAAAAGTGGCAAATGGTTTGACGCCAGAACGACTTAAAAAACAACGATTGGAAATTTATGATTTCAATGAAGCGAACCCAGATTTTCGTTTATTTGCTGGGACAGAGATGGACATTTTACCAAATGCTACATTAGATTTTGACGATGACGTACTAAAAGAATTAGATTTTGTTATCGCATCCATCCATTCGAGTTTTTCACAGCCCCAAGAAAAAATTATGGAGCGGCTATTTACAGCAATACAAAATCCATACGTCCATATGATTGCCCATCCAACAGGACGAATTATTGGTCAGCGGGAAGGGTATAATCCGGATGTGCCGCAATTAATTCAGTGGGCAGCGGAGTATGGGAAAATTTTAGAATTAAATGCAAGCCCTTATAGATTAGATTTATGTATTGAGCATTTAATGATGGCGATGGAATACAACGTACCGATTGCCATTAATACAGATGCCCACGCCATTGAACAACTGGATGTGATGGAAATTGGCGCGAAATATGCTCAAAAGGCTTGGTTGAAAAAAGAGTTAGTTGTCAATACGTGGTCTTTAGAACAATTTGAAACTTTTATTAGGAAAAACAAGTAAGTATATAGATATGTTACAAAAACAGGAGGTGTTCGGGAGTGATCGCAGAGCGCGCATTGAAAACATTAGAATATGATAAAGTACGTGAACAAGTGGCGAGCTTTTGTACTTCATCAGTAGGAAAAAATGCTATAGAGCAACTAATTCCCGAAACTGATTTTGATAAAGTGGTGGAACTGTTAGATGAAATGGATGAAGGTTTATCCATTTTGCGGGTAAAAGGAAACGTTCCAATGGGCGGTATATTTGATGTTCGTCCCCATGCAAAGCGGGCGCAAATTGGCGGTATGTTAAGTCCAATGGAATTAATGGAAATCGCTAGTACGATTCGTGCAAGTCGTATACTACGAAACTTCATAGAAGATATTGAACAAGAAGAAACGATTACCATTCCACATTTTGTTGAAAGAAAAGAACAAATGCCGATTTTAACGGCACTTCAACATGAAATTAATGATTGTATCGATGATAATGGTGCCGTGTTAGATTCTGCTAGTACGACCCTTCGTTCCATTCGCCAATCTTTAAGGGCAGAAGAGTCAAGGGTAAGACAAAAATTAGAAAGTTTAACGCGGGGCTCCAATGCTGCGAAAATGCTGTCAGATGCTATTGTCACAATTCGGAATGACCGTTTCGTTATCCCTGTTAAACAGGAGTATCGCGGACATTATGGTGGGATTGTCCATGACCAATCTTCCTCTGGGCAGACGTTATTTATTGAACCGGAATCGGTTGTACAGGCAAACAATGAAATTCAACGATTAAAAGTAAAGGAAAAGGCTGAAATTGAACGGATTTTATTGGAACTGTCTGCTAAAGTACAAGAAGTAAGCCATGATTTATTTGTCCTTGTTCAAATTTTAGGGGATATCGATGTCATATTAGCAAAAGGTAAATACGGTCAAGCGAATAAATGTACGAAACCGACGATGAACAAAGAGGGGTATATTCGCTTAGTACGGGCAAGACACCCGCTTATTTCAATTGACGATGCTGTGCCAAATACAATTGAATTTGGTCGAGATATTACAGCGATTGTTATTACTGGGCCGAACACAGGTGGTAAAACGGTTACATTGAAAACGGTTGGTCTTTGTACGTTAATGGCGCAGGCTGGTTTACCTGTTCCTGCCTTAGATGGTTCAGAACTTGCCGTATTTGATCAATTGTTCGCTGATATTGGTGATGAACAGTCTATTGAACAATCGTTGTCGACTTTTTCATCCCACATGGTAAATATAGTGGATATTTTAGCGAAGTTTGATTCCCGTTCCCTTGTATTATTCGATGAATTAGGAGCAGGAACGGATCCACAAGAAGGGGCTGCGCTTGCGATTTCCATATTAGACGAAGTAGTTGGTTCCGGTGCCCGCGTAATGGCGACAACCCATTATCCAGAGTTAAAAGCTTATGGTTATAATCGAAAAGGGGTCGTCAATGCGAGTGTGGAATTTGATGTGGAAACATTAAGTCCTACTTATCGATTACTTATTGGCGTACCAGGTCGTTCTAATGCTTTTGAAATTTCAAAACGTCTTGGCTTAAAAGAATCGATTATTCAACAAGCAAAATCCTTTACCGGTTCTGATCGCCATGAAGTGGAATCAATGATTGCTTCATTGGAACAAAGCAGACGTCAATCAGAACGGGAAGCTGAAGAGGCACATGCTTTACTAGAAGAGGCTCAAAAGTTACGGGAAGAATTGGAAGAACGTTTAAGAACGTATGATGAGAAAAAAGAGACTTTAGAAAAGAAAGCAAAAGAAAAAGCACGGAAAATTGTAGATGAAGCGAAGGAAGAGTCCGAAAAAATTATTGCTGAACTACGTGAAATGAGAGCGAATGCAAGTATGGTTGTGAAGGAACACGAACTAATTGAGGCGAAAAAGAAATTGGAAGATGTTGCTCCACAAGAAAATCCGGTATTGAAAAAGCAAGCTCAAATTCGAGAACGGGCTCAAAATTTAAAAATTGGTGACGAAGTGAAAGTTTTAAGCTACGGTCAAAAAGGAACGATTATTGAAAAAGTATCAGATCGTGAATGGGTCGTTCAAATCGGTATTTTGAAGATGAAATTAGATGAATCGGATTTACAGTATTTGAAACCTGAAAAAGAAAAACAAACGGTCGTTATGACGAATGTGAAAAATCGTAATAGTCATGTGAAATTGGAATTAGATTTGCGCGGCGAACGTTATGAAGAAGCAATATTGAAAACGGAGAAATATATTGATGATGCCCTTTTAGCAAACTATCCAAGAGTATCGATTATTCATGGGAAAGGCACTGGTGCATTAAGACAAGGAATCCAAAATTACTTGAAGGGTCATAAGCGGGTCAAATCGTTCCGTTATGGTGAAGCAGGTGAAGGTGGATTCGGTGTTACGGTTGTTGAATTAAAATAGTAGTGCAAATACATGCAGTGGGCATTGTTCATTGTATGTATTTGTGCAGAAGAAGAAGAAGGGGTGACTCGATTTGTTTGGTTCAGATTTTTGGCAACACCCTTTAGTAGAGACGGCAGGATACTTCAGTGTTGTTGGCCTTTGTTTAATCGTTTCCATGGTGTTATTCGAAATTATTACTAAGTATAAAAATTGGGAAGAAATCAAAAAGGGCAACATTGCAGTTGCATTAGCTACGGGTGGCAAAATATTAGGTGTATGTAATATTTTTAGATATTCCATCGAACGACATTCGACTTTATTTGAAATGGTTGGATGGGGATTGTTCGGATTTGTTCTTTTAATTTTTGCGTATATTTTGTTTGAATTTTTAACACCTAGTTTTAAAGTAGATGATGAAATTGCCCGTGATAATCGTTCTGTAGGTTTTATTTCATTTACAATTTCGTTAGGGCTTTCCTATGTTATTGGGGCAAGTATTTGGTAGGAGCGAATCAATGGAAAAATTAGCAAAAATATTAATCGTAGTCTGTATATTATTTGTCATTGTAGGTATTTATTATTTATTCACTATATAGCAATGGGGAAAGACTAGTAGAATGTTTTCTACTAGTCTTTTTTTTAATGAAAAAATACTATATTAAAAATATAAAGGGGCAATTTATGACAACATTCTACAAATTTTTCCACTCTATTAAATTTGTTTTTAAGATAGAAAATAAACGCATTATCTAGCGAAAAAGTGAAAGTTTTGTAAAAATAGTTTGAAAGCGTCTTTCTTTTCTATTATAATAATTGTAAGAAAATTTAAAACTTTGAAACGAAGGGGAGTTATGAATGACTGAGAAGGTTTGGCTTTCCCAATATCCGAAAGAAATACCTCACAGCATGACTTACGAAAATATACCTGTTCAAAGCTTTTTAACGAATGCGTATGAGCATAGCCCTACTAAAGTAGCGATTCATTTTATGGGGAGAGACGTTACGTATAAAGAACTATATGAATCGTCCTTAAAGTTTGCCAATTACTTACGTCGACTAGGGATAGAAAAAGGGGATCGAGTTGCTATTATGCTTCCGAATTGTCCTCAATCTGTTATTGCCTATTATGGTACGTTATTTGCAGGAGGTATCGTTGTCCAAACAAATCCTCTCTATACTGAACGGGAGCTTCAATATCAATTGGCCGACTCAGGAGCAAAAGTCATTTTAGCAATGGATATTTTGTATCCACGTATTACAAAGGTGTTAAAAGAAACTGAAATTGAAAACGTTATCATTACGGCTATTAAAGATTATTTGCCATTTCCTAAAAATCTCGTCTACCCTTTCATTCAGAAAAAACAATATGGCTTCCACGTGAAAGTAGAACATAAAGGACTCACCCATGTATTTACGGAAATTTTACGTACGAGTGACGCAACGCCAATTGAAATGGAATTTGATATCGAGGAAGATTTAGCCCTACTGCAATATACGGGTGGTACAACGGGAACGCCAAAAGGAGTTATGCTCACCCATAAAAATTTAATTGCCAATGCGAAAATGTGTGATGTTTGGATGTACCAATGTAAGGCGGGAGAAGAAGTTATATTAGGTGTCCTGCCATTTTTCCACGTTTATGGTATGACGACGGTTTTACTATTATCGGTTTTAAAAGGCAACAAAATGGTTTTATTACCAAAGTTTGATGTGGAGCAAACATTAAAAGCAATTGAAAAACAGAAGGCAACTTTATTCCCTGGTGCACCAACGATGTATATTGGAATTTTGAATTATCAAGATTTAGAAAAATATAATTTATCTTCTATAAAAGCTTGTTTAAGTGGTTCTGCACCATTACCAGCCGAAGTGCAAGAGAAATTCGAAAAGTTAACGGGTGGAAAGTTAGTTGAAGGCTACGGTTTAACCGAAACATCGCCAGTTACCCATGCAAACTTTATTTGGGATAAACGGGTAAAAGGTTCTATTGGTGTTCCTTGGCCTGATACAGAAGCAGCAATTATCCGTTCTGCAGATGGTGAAATATTGCCTCCTGGGGAAGTTGGGGAGATTGCTATTAAAGGACCTCAAGTGATGAAAGGTTATTGGAATCGTCCAGAAGATACGGCAATGAGTTTTGTAAACGGATGGTTCTTAACGGGAGATTTAGGTTATATGGACGAGGAAGGCTATTTCTATGTGGTTGATCGGAAGAAAGATATTATTATAGCCGGTGGATTTAATATTTATCCTCGAGAAGTAGAAGAAGTACTTTATGAACACGAAGCGATACAAGAATGTGTCGTAGCAGGTATCCCTGATGCCTACCGCGGTGAAACAGTGAAAGCCTACATTGTTTTACGGGAAGGGAAAACCGTCACAGAGGAAGAATTAAATAAATATTGTCGTGAACATTTGGCAGCCTTTAAAGTACCTAGACAATACGAATTCCGTAAAGAATTACCGAAAACAACAGTCGGAAAAATTTTAAGACGTTCATTAGTTGAAGAAGAAAAATTAAAAATTGCGGAATTACAAGCGAAATAATTGAATAGGTTTTATTGACAGAAAGTTTTATAAATTATAATATAAAAATATGAATGAATAGTCATTCATATTTTTGTATTTTTGGTGGTGACAACATGAAACGAGATAAACCCAAATATAAACAAATCATTGATGCTGCCGTTATTGCAATCGCTGAAAACGGCTATCATCAAGCCCAAGTTTCAAAGATTGCGAAACAAGCAGGCGTTGCAGACGGAACAATCTATTTATATTTTAAAAATAAGGAAGATATTTTGATTTCTGTCTTTCGTGAGAAAATGGGTGTTTTCGTTGAGAATTTACGCGAGATTATTGAAAATGGGGAATCTTCAACAGAGAAATTGTCTCAGATGATCGATAATCATTTTAACGTTTTAGCAAATGATCGCCACCTTGCAACTGTCACGCAATTAGAGTTAAGGCAGTCAAACAAAGATCTCCGGTTGAAAATTAACTCGATTTTAAAAGAGTATTTAAAACTGCTTGATGAGATTTTAGTGGAAGGAATGCTAAAAGGGGAGTTTAACTCGACGATGGATGTTCGAATTGCTCGCCAAATGGTATTTGGAACGATTGATGAAACCATTACAACTTGGGTCATGAATGAGTTCCGATATGATTTAATCGAAACAGCACCGAAAGTAAGACAATTGCTGTTAAACGGTTTAAAAGGTTAACGATGTTTCAGTAGGGGTAATGGCCGATTAAATATAAACGTACAATGAACTGAAGCATATTTGTTACAAAGGGAGTGGGAGAATGGAATTTCTAACTTGGAAAGTTGAAGAAGGGGTAGCAATTGTTACAATTCAACGACCACCTGCCAATGCATTATCAAAGGGCTTAATTCATGAAGTCGATGAAATGTTAAGCGCTGTTGAACACGATGATGCGATTCGTGTCATTGTTCTTCACGGTGAGGGACGTTTCTTCTCTGCCGGTGCAGACATTAAAGAATTTACCGAAGTATCTTCAGGAGAAGAGTTTTCAAAACTTGCTAGCAATGGACAACAAGTATTTGAACGTTTAGAATCGTTCTCCAAACCTGTTATCGCAGCCATTCACGGCGCTGCGTTAGGCGGTGGATTAGAGCTTGCTATGGCCTGTCATATTCGATATGTAGCTGAAGATGCAAAGCTTGGGTTACCAGAATTGCAGCTTGGTTTAATTCCAGGTTTTGCTGGAACACAACGTCTACCACGCTATGTTGGAGTAGCAAAAGCAGCGGAAATGCTCTTTACAAGTGAGCCAATTACCGGTGTTGAGGCAGTCCAATGGGGGTTAGCAACTCGAAGCTTCCCTGTGGATGACTTATTATCCAACACGATTGAGATTGCTAAAAAAATAGCTACGAAAAGTCCGATTGCCTTAAAGGCAACGATTGATATGTTGCAATATAGTAAACATAAAGGCTTTTATGATGGTGTTCAAGCAGAATCTGCAAGTTTTGGTTCCGTGTTTAATTCAGAAGATGCAAAAGAAGGAATACAAGCATTTATTGAAAAACGCAAACCAACTTTTTCAGGTAAGTAATTTCTTTAAATAATAAAAAATGGGTTGTGAATTCAGCCTGATAATCGCATTTAGGAGGTTAGGGAAATGAACATTTTTGTACTAGTAAAACGCACGTTTGACACTGAAGAAAAAATTGTCATTGCCAATGGGAAAATTCAAGATGATGGGGCAGAATTTATCATCAATCCTTATGATGAATATGCCATCGAAGAGGCAATCCAATTGCGCGATGCAAATGGCGGTAAAGTAACCGTAGTGACAATCGGTGGCGAAGATGCTGAAAAGCAACTAAGAACTGCTTTGGCAATGGGTGCTGATGAAGCAGTCCTTATTAATACAGAAGATGATTTAGATGAATTAGATCAATATTCTACTGCAGTTATTCTAGCAGAATATTTAAAAGATAAAGAGGTTGACTTAATTTTAGCTGGTAATGTGGCAATTGATGGGGGAACTGGTCAAGTCGGTCCTCGCGTTGCCGATTTACTAGGTATTAACTATGTAACAACGATTACAGATTTAGAGATTGATGGGACAAATGTGAAAATTGTTCGTGATATCGAAGGAGATTCAGAGATTATTGAAACTTCCTTACCGTTGTTAGTAACAGCTCAACAAGGGTTAAATGAACCTCGTTATCCATCTTTACCAGGGATTATGAAGGCGAAGAAAAAACCACTTGCAGAGTTGGAACTGGATGATTTAGACATTGATGAAGACGATGTAGAAGTAAAAGTGGAGACAGTAGATATTTATTTACCGCCTCAAAAAGCAGCTGGTCGTGTTTTAGAAGGTGAGCTTGCAGATCAAGTAAAAGAGCTTGTGAACTTACTTCATTCAGAAGCAAAAGTAGTCTAAAAATACAAAGACGGTATCGGAGGGATCATCATATGGCAAACAAAGTGTTAGTGTTAGGCGAAGTTCGAGATGGTGTTTTACGTAATGTATCTTTTGAGGCAATTGCAGCGGCAAAACAAATTGCTGACGGCGCTGAAGTTGTAGGGGTACTTTTAGGAGAAAGCGTTACTTCATTAGCTAGTGAATTAATCGCTTATGGTGCAGACCGAGTAGTTACAGTAGAGCATCCACATTTAAAATCTTATACTTCTGATGGGTATAGCCAAGCCTTTTTAGCAGTATACGAGGAAGAAAAACCTGAAGCGATTGTTTTTGGACATACATCTCTAGGTAAAGATTTATCACCTAAAATTGCATCGAAATTACAATCAGGTTTAATTTCCGATGTTACAGAAATCGAAGGTTCTGGAGAGGATGCTTTATTCATCCGTCCTATCTATTCTGGTAAAGCCTTTGAAAAAGTAAAAATTAAAGATGGTATTGTCTTTGTGACGATTCGTCCAAATAACATCGCTCCTTTAGAAAAAGATGCAAGTCGTACAGGTGATGTTGCAACCCTAACTGTAGACATTCAAAATTTACGTACAATCATTAAAGAAGTAGTGCGTAAAGCTTCTACAGGTGTTGATTTATCAGAAGCAAAGGTAGTTGTGGCAGGTGGACGCGGAGTAAAATCGGCGGAAGGTTTTGAACCGTTACAACAATTAGCTGATGTACTTGGCGGTGCAGTCGGCGCTTCTCGTGGAGCATGTGATGCAGATTATTGTGATTATTCACTACAAATTGGTCAAACTGGTAAAGTGGTGACACCGGATCTTTATATTGCTTGCGGTATTTCAGGTGCGATTCAACATTTAGCCGGTATGTCTAATTCAAAAGTGATTGTAGCAATTAATAAAGACCCAGAAGCTAACATTTTCAAAGTAGCTGACTACGGAATTGTTGGTGACTTATTCGAAGTCGTTCCAATGTTAGTGGAAGAATTTAAAGCGTTAAAAGTAAATTCTTAATGGATAATTTGTTAAAAACCTTGCCAAAATACAGGTAAGGTTTTTCTTTATGAATAGCTTTACGAATGTCTATTTATTTAGCATTCTAAAAAAATTGTAAATTTTATATTTCAATTTGAGTTCACTTTACTGTTCCTATTTTTTCTATCGTGCTATACTACATTCAGATGTTAGTTTAAGGAGGCTATTTAAATGGCAATTGTTCATGTAACAGATCAAAACTTTTCAGAAGAAATCGCTTCAGGCGTTGTTTTAGTTGATTTTTGGGCTACTTGGTGTGGACCATGTAAAATGATCGCTCCTGTTTTAGAAGAAATCGATGCTGAAATCGGAGATCAAGTAAAAATCGCAAAACTTGATGTAGATAACAACCAAGCTACTGCTGCGGAATATCAAGTAATGTCTATCCCAACTTTATTATTATTCAAAGATGGCGAATTAAAAGGCAAAACTGTTGGATTCCAACCAAAAGAAGCATTAGTTGAGTTCATTAACAACCACAAATAATATACTTGTCCCAAAGGTTTTCATCTTTGGGACATTTCTTTTGAAAACAAAAAGGTATGTCAGAAAAGACATCCTATCCTTTAAAAATCTGCTTACTTTCCACGGTTATTAGCATAATGCTTTTTCCAAAGGAGTCGCGCAGATTTTTTCATTTTTATTAAATCCCTTTTTTACGCCATTTTTTCCTTTATAGTTTCTTATTATTTCTCCCATCTGCCTCTTTAAACCTTTATAATGAATATAAAAACCTTATTAGGGTGATATAAATGAATGAAACAATTCAAAATAAATTGGCGATTTTACCCGATGAGCCTGGTTGTTACTTAATGAAGGATCGTCAAGGAACGATTATTTATGTTGGAAAGGCTAAAATCCTGAAAAACCGTGTTCGTTCCTATTTCACCGGCTCCCATGATGGTAAAACCCAGCTGTTAGTAAGTGAAATTGAAGACTTCGAATACATTGTCACATCCAGTGAATTGGAAGCTTTAATTTTAGAATTAAATTTAATTAAATTGCATGACCCGAAATATAACATCATGTTGACAGATGACAAATCCTATCCGTATATAAAAATTACGAATGAAAAACATCCACGCATTTTAATTACACGGAAAGTTAAAAAGGATAAGGCGAAATATTTCGGTCCTTATCCGAATGCAGGGGCAGCCAATGAAACAAGAAAGCTGCTTGATCGGTTGTATCCGTTACGAAAATGTATGAAACTGCCGAATAAAGTTTGCCTATACTATCATTTAGGACAATGTTTAGCTCCTTGTGTAAAGGAGATTGAAGAACATGTTTATGATGACATGATTGAGGAAATTACAAAGTTTCTAAATGGTGGATTTGAAGATGTGAAAAAAGAGTTACAACAGAAAATGCTCGATGCAGCGGAAAATTTAGAATTTGAACGGGCAAAGGAATATAGAGATCAAATTGCCCATATTGAAACGGTTATGCAAAAACAAAAAATCGTTTCGGGTGATTTATCGAACCGGGATATTTTTGGCTATGCAGTTGAAAAAGGGTGGATGTGTGTTCAAGTCTTTTTTGTACGCCAAGGGAAATTAATTGAAAGGGATGTATCCATCTTTCCAATATACCGGGAACCAGAAGAGGAATTCCAAACGTTTATCGGTCGGTTTTACGATATACCTGAGCATATTAAACCGAAGGAAATTTTCATTCCGACGAATGTGGAAAAATCGTTATTAGAAAACTATTTACAAATGAAAGTTGTTACGCCGAAGCGAGGCTCGAAAAAGGAATTGGTCGATTTAGCTACGAAAAATGCTCAAATTGCCATTCGAGAAAAATTCCAATTAATTGAACGGCAAGAAGAACGAACTGTTGGGGCTTGTTTAGAATTAGGTAATGCCATGAACATAGCTCCACCTCTTCGAATTGAAGCCTTCGATAATAGCCATATGCACGGAGCGGATGCTGTGTCAGCAATGGTCGTGTTCATCGATGGAAAACCGGCAAAAAAGGAATATCGGAAATATAAATTGCGGGAAACGGCTAAGCACGATGACTATGGTGCTATGCAAGAAGTAATTCGACGTCGCTATACAAGGGTGTTAAAGGAAAACTTACCATTGCCAGATTTAATTATTATTGATGGTGGGAAAGGGCAAATGGAAGTGGCGCGGGAGGTAATTGAAGATGAATTAGGATTATTCATTCCCATTGCAGGTTTAGCAAAGGATGATAAACATAATACATCCCAATTATTGTACGGAGAACCTCCAATCCCAGTGGAAATGAAAAGAACGAGTGATGGATTTTATTTATTACAACGTATTCAAGATGAAGTCCATCGTTTTGCAATTACATTTTTACGTCAACAACATCAAACAAATGCGATCCAATCCGTCTTGGATGGCATTGAAGGGGTTGGACCGAAAAGGAAACAACAGTTGCTGAAACATTTCGGTTCTATTAAGAAAATAAAAGAATCATCGGTAGAGCAATTAATGGAAGCCCATATTCCAAGTTCAACAGCAATGGCTATCTACAATCACTTTCATAAAGACACATTGTCAAAGGAATAACGGTGTGCTATTGTAAGTTTAAATATGAATACGAACATGATAGAGGTGCAAGGTTCAATAGTAACCATCTGGAGGATGAACAATTCTAGGAAAGGTGGTGAAAGGGAGACTTGCCGAAGCGATAAATCCATTGTTCAGATTTATTTGCTGGTTTTGCATTTAAGAAGTGTAAGACTGTCAGAATCAGTCAGAGTGATTCTGGAGGGCTATCTCATAAAAGATTTTACCGATCGGTATATTTTTGAGGCAGCTTTTCACACTCAGTGAGAAGCTGCTTTTATTTTGAAATGGTATAATGGATGTATAAGTTTTCTGAATTGATGAAAAATACACTTTTTCGAAAGTTGTAAAAGGAGTGTGTACCAATGGAGACAATTGTAGTGAAAGTCGACAGTTCTTCCCTTTTAACACCGGAAAGAATTGATAAACTAGCGGAACGAATTTTAAAGCATCGAAGCGATGGGAAAAATACTATAGTAGTTGTTCCTTCTATTGAATTACTAGAAGGAAAATTACTTCCTTATTCGTCGATTTTTACCGAAAGAATTGCTGATAGAGAAAGTCATGCGCTAAAAGCGATTAACACGCAAGTTGCTAGTAGTTTACTAGCGATTGTACTAGAAAAGAAAGGATGGAAGGCAGTTTCCCTTTCTGGTTGGCAGGCAGGAATTGAAGTGGTGAAGTCCAATGGAAATATATTAATTGAACAAATACACCACGATTTTCTTCTTGAACGGATACATAACGGGGAAATAGCTATTGTGGCAGGTTCTCAAGGTTATGATCAATATAAAGATTTGTGGACTTTAGGGGAAGGCGGTCCAGAAACGACAGCAATTGCCATTGGTACAGCTCTAGATGCGGAATATGTTGAAATATTAACTGAGCAGGATGGAATTTACACAGCCGAATCCTCGGTTGTAAAGGAAGCTCGGAAACTAAAAGAAGTGACCTATGATGAAATGCTTGAACTGGCCCATTTAGGATCTACTTTTGTTCATCCGAGGGCAGTGGAACTAGCGAAAAAATATGAAATGCCGATCGTCGTTCGATCTAGCACAAACGATGTCGAGGGGACATGGATAAAAGGAGAGGTAAAAATGGAGAAAAATAGAGTTGTTCGTGGTGTAGCATATGAAGCAGACATTATTCGGTTAACAGTAGGTTTTGATTCCTATGAAAATTCCTCTCTAGCGAATATTTTTATGACTCTATCAAAGTTTAACATCGACGTAGATATTATCGTTCAAGCAGTTATCGATGGAGTGAAACCAACCGTATCTTTCTCCATTGCAAAAGAAGATTTTGCTGAAGCTATTAAAGTGTTAGAACAAAATAAAGCCCAATTAGGATTTAGTTTTGCCGATTTTGAAGTAGGCTTAGCAAAAGTTTCAATTGTTGGTTCAGGAATGGTTTCCAATCCAGGTGTCGCTGCCCAAATGTTTGATCGATTACGCAAAGAAAATATAATAGTGAAAATGGTCAGTACGTCGGAGATTAAAGTATCCGTTGTCGTACCGCAAGATGAAATGGTCCGGGCAGCAAATGTGTTACATGATGAGTTTCAATTAGTGGAAGAGTACGTAAATTAAAAAGCCAATTCCATAGATATCCCCTTTCATGTCGATATGGAAGGGGAGTAGTCTTTGGAATTGGCTTTTATAATATGTAGGAATTAATCTACTTTTTCTTTTTTATCCCATTTAAGTGTGAAGACGACTTGTTGCTGTTTCTCGCGTTTTTCGTCGAAACATTCTGTAAGACAACCTTGTAATGCTTGAATTTGTTGAGCGATGAAGCCTGCTTCTAGTCGGAAGGAACGTTCTTCGATTTTTAATAAGTCGGCGTCATTTGTTAGATGAAATATGTAGCCATCCTTTTCCTCTTTATCAAGGGTTAAAACGCCCCAACCTGCGTCTTGGAAGAAGGAGATAATGAGCTGAATATCAGTACATGGAAATTTGCGGGCTAAATCTTTCCCTGCCCAGTAAAGAACATCCTTTTCATGTTTTCCAAGAATGGTAGGAAGTAAATAATCTCGAATAATTTCGTAGCCAAATGCTGGGACAGTGTTGTGGATGTGAGTCATTTTAAAATTACCTCTTTCTTAATTTCTTCATTATTTAGTATAAGAAAGTAAAATATTCTTTAAAAGAGAAAATTCTACCGAGATAGCGCATATTTTTTAATGAAATGATGAGATAAAAAATTGTATGCAACCTTGACGCTCGTAATTCTTGAGAGTACAATGGACATGTCATAATATTGTACCATTATGAAATACACAGTCAATCTATGAACCTTTACAAAATCGTGAAGTGAAATTGGCTCGGGTATTTAAAAGTACTAGGGGGGGTAATAGTCTTGTCAAAAAATCATGAGTTTTACTGGAGACGCTTACATTCACTATTAGGTATTATTCCTGTAGGTCTGTTCTTAGTGTTTCACTTATCACTGAACTTCACTGCTACTGGTGGAGAAGAAAACTACAACAATTCAATAGGGATTATGGAATTGGTTCCACATTGGCTATTGTTAATTGTTGAGTGGGTAGTAATCTACATACCAATTCTATTCCACGGTTTATATGGTGTGTTTATTGCTTTTACTGCCACTTCAAACATACAGCGCTTCGGGACATTCCGTAACTGGATGTTCATGTTGCAACGTATTTCGGGAGTATTCCTTGTTATTTTCATTGCTTGGCACATCTTCCAAACTCGTATCCAAAAAGCTCTTGGTGCAGATGTTGACTTTAATATGATGGAAGAAATCGTTGCTAATCCGTTTATGTTAGCATTCTACATTTTAGGTATTTTAGCTGCTACATTCCACTTAGCAAACGGTATTTGGTCATTCTTAGTGAGCTGGGGTATTACACAATCGAAAAGTTCACAAAAGGTTGCAACTTATGTAACGATGATCTTCTTCGTTCTATTAAGTATCATTGGTGTTGCTGCAATTCTAGCATTCGTATAATAACATAGTAACATTTCCTGGCAGTTTTATAGCAAAGAAAGAGGAGTGAGGAATAATCATGGCGAAAAGCAAAATCATCGTCGTAGGTGGCGGTTTAGCAGGCTTAATGGCTACGATGAAAGCAGCCGAAGAAGGCACTGAAGTTGAATTATTCTCATTAGTTCCCGTAAAACGTTCACACTCTGTTTGTGCGCAAGGCGGAATTAATGGAGCAGTTAATACAAAAGGTGAAGGGGATTCTCCATGGATTCACTTTGACGATACAGTATATGGTGGGGACTTCTTAGCGAACCAACCACCTGTTAAAGCAATGTGTGATGCCGCTCCTGGTATCATTCACTTATTTGACCGTATGGGTGTTATGTTCAACCGTACGCCAGAAGGTCTTTTAGACTTCCGTCGTTTCGGTGGTACGTTAATGCACCGTACAGCATTTGCTGGTGCCACTACTGGTCAACAATTACTTTATGCGTTGGACGAGCAAGTTCGTCGTTATGAAGTAGATGGTTTAGTAACGAAATACGAACATTGGGAATTCCTTGGCGTTGTTCTTGACGACGAAGGTCATTGCCGTGGTATCGTAGCTCAAGATATGAAAACAGAAGAAATCCGTTCATTCCGTTCTGATGCTGTTATTATGGCAACAGGTGGTCCTGGTATTATCTTCGGTAAATCAACAAACTCAATCATTAACACTGGTTCTGCTGCATCGATCGTTTACCAACAAGGTGCATCTTATGCAAACGGTGAAATGATTCAAATTCACCCAACAGCGATTCCTGGAGACGACAAAAACCGTCTAATGTCTGAATCTGCACGTGGTGAAGGTGGACGTATTTGGACTTATAAAGATGGTAAACCTTGGTACTTCTTAGAAGAAAAATACCCTGCATATGGTAACTTAGTACCTCGTGATATCGCGACTCGTGAAATCTTCGACGTATGTGTTAACCAAAAATTAGGTGTTAACGGTGAAAACGTTGTATACCTTGACCTTTCTCATAAAGATCCACATGAGTTAGATATTAAACTTGGTGGTATCATCGAAATTTATGAAAAATTCGTAGGGGATGACCCACGTAAATTACCAATGAAAATCTTCCCAGCTGTTCACTACTCAATGGGTGGTCTATGGGTAGATTATGATCAAATGACTGAAATTCCTGGTCTATTTGCTGCCGGTGAATGTGATTATTCACAACATGGTGCAAACCGTCTAGGTGCTAACTCATTACTTTCAGCGATTTATGGTGGTTCAGTTGCTGGACCTAACGCTGTTAAATATGTAAAAGGCTTAAAGAAACATGCGGAAGATCTTCCTCAATCAATCTATGATGCTCGTGTAAAAGAAGAGCAAGAGAGATGGGATGCTATCCTTAAAATGGATGGTACTGAAAACGCATACCTTTTACACAAAGAGCTTGGTGAGTTAATGACTGACAACGTAACTGTTGTTCGTTACAACGACAAACTTGAATACACTTATAATAAACTTACTGAATTACTACAACGTTGGGAAAACATTAATATCAACGACACTCAAAAATGGAGTAACCAAGGGGCTCACTTCACTCGTCAGTTGAAAAACATGTTATACCTTGCACGCGTTATTACGAAAGGTGCACTTTTACGTAACGAATCTCGTGGGGCTCACTACAAACCAGAATTCCCAGAGCGTGATGACGAGAACTTCTTAAAAACAACAATGGCGAAGTTCAACCCACAAACTGGCGAACCTGAAATTTCTTATCAAGAAGTAGACGTTTCTCTAATTCCGCCACGTAAACGTGACTATTCTTCATAAACATAAGGGGGGTCATTAATCATGACAACAGCAGTAGGAACTGGAAAAACTGTTAAAATGGAAATCCTTCGTCAAGATACTGAAGGTGGACAATCTCGCTGGGAGAAATTTGAGGTCCCTTATCGTCCAGGTATGAACGTTATCTCTGCATTAATGGCAATTCAACAAAATCCTGTTACTGCTGATGGACAAAAAACTACTCCTGTAACTTGGGATATGAACTGTCTTGAAGAAGTATGTGGAGCATGTTCAATGGTTATTAATGGTCGTCCACGTCAATCTTGTTCAACATTGATTGATCAATTGGAACAACCTGTTCGTTTAGAACCAATGAAAACATTCCCAGTTGTACGTGACTTACAAGTTGACCGTAGCCGTATGTTCAATGCGCTTAAAAAAGTAAAAGCTTGGGTTCCAATCGATGGAAGTTACGATTTAGGTGAAGGTCCTCGTATGCCAGAACGTAAACGTCAATGGGCATATGAATTATCAAAATGTATGACTTGTGGTGTATGTATGGAAGCATGTCCAAACGTGTCTGAAAAAGCTTCATTCATCGGACCAGCTCCATTATCACAAGTACGTCTATTCAATACACACCCAACAGGTGCAATGATTAAAGACGAACGTTTAAATGCAATTATGGGTGATGGTGGCCTTGCAAACTGCGGTAACTCACAAAACTGTGTAGCTGCATGTCCAAAAGGTATTCCATTAACAACTTCTATTGCAGCACTTAACCGTGCAACAACTGTTCAAATGTTCCGTAACTTCTTCGGTTCAGACCACATGGTTGACTAATCATTTGGCTTCTTGAAGAAGGAGAAATAGGAAACAAATCCTTTTCAAAAAATATGAAGGGTATCTAAGTCTTTTTATGACTTTTAGATACCCTTTTTATTATGTCTTGCATAAGATAGAACGATGTTACAGAGGAAAGGGTTGTAACATTTGATCGTTAATTTCTTCTATTTGTTTTCCATTCATTTCAGTAGAGTCAAAGGAACTTTTTTGTCGAATGGCGTAAATTTAGTTCAAAGAATGTCGACATAGACAAAAAGGTCACGGCTCCCCCTTTATGTAAATGGACTAGATTTGCTATAATTTAATGAACCGCTATTCATTTTACTTCCTTAAGTTTCACTAAATTCAGTTGATGGATTCCAATTGGGATCATCATGATTGTGTGGACTTAAAAGAAATTATGACCGTTGGCTTTTCCGAGCTGAATTACTAGTTCAATGGCCATAGCAAAATGATAAAGGGAGAATAGGGAAAATAAAGGGGAAGGGGTTATCGAACATGAAAGCAAGTTATATTGAAGATCCACAAAAATGGGAGGAACAATTCGAATTTTATGTCGAGGTAAAGGTAAGATTTTCGGAAACCGATATGTTTGGACATTTGAACAATACGGTAACCTTTGCATATTTTGAATATGCACGGATTGAATTTTTGAAATATTTAGGTTTTGCCAGCTTCACAGGGGAAATAACGAAAATTCCTGTTGTGGCGGATTTACAATGTGATTATTTAAAACAAGTATATTTTGATGAAACTCTTCGAATCTATGTAAAGGCAGCACGAATCGGAAACTCATCCATCGATATTCACTATCTAGCAAAAAACGAAAATAACGAACCATGTTTCACGGGTAGAGGCACGATTGTTCAAATCGATAAAGCTTCAGGAAAACCAATTCCATGGGATGAAAAAGAAAAATTAATATTGCATGGGAAATAGTTAAAATGCCCTCACAGCCTTTAAACTCTTATCATACTTTACATAGAAGAGGAGATAGGAGGGTGTTGCCTTATGAATAGCCCGCAGCATCGTTCGCTTTTGACGAAAAGAGAACGGGAAATATTCCAGTTACTTATCTTGGATTATTCAACTAAAGATATTTCGCAAAAGTTGGGCATAAGCGAAAAAACGGTGCGTAATCATATTTCAAACACGATTCAGAAACTGGGCGTATCCAGTAGATCACAAGCATTGATTGAATTATTAAGGCTAGAAGAATTATCACTTCATTGATTGGATGCTTGCTATTTCGTCCAAAACACTTCAAAATAGAGTTAAAGCAATTTTATTCAGCAAACAGTTTTTGTTCCTAAGTGTTCACACAGGTTCAAAAGTCGCTGAGACTGATTTGATTCTTGAGGAGTGACTGCACTAGATGAGGAATGACGAAAGGCATAGCAAAGATAGGATAGCATTTTTAGAAAAGAAACTTCGCTTTACTTCGAATTTGATAAAACAAAAGGGTAGGGAAATACTCAGTAATTACACAATTACACCTCCGCAATTTATAGCGCTTCAATGGTTACATGAATCGGGCGATATGACAATTGGAGAATTATCGAATAAAATGTATTTAGCTTTTAGTACGACGACGGATTTAGTCGATCGTATGGAAAAAAATGAATTAGTAGTGCGTATTCGTGACGATCAAGACCGCCGAGTTGTACACATTCATTTACTTCAAGAAGGCGAAAGAATCATCGAAGAAGTGATTGAAAAAAGACAAAATTACTTACAAGAGTTATTAGTTGATTTTGATAAAGAAGAAGTTGACATGTTATCGAAATTACTACACAAATTACATTTACAAATGGAACAAATGGAACAGGATTGAGGCGGTTTTTGTGAATGCCCCGATAGGCGTTATTGATTCAGGTGTTGGCGGCTTAACAGTTGCAAAGCAAATTATGAAGGTTTTACCAAATGAAACAATCTATTATATTGGTGATACTGCAAGATGTCCCTATGGACCAAGGAATAGAAAAGAAGTGTTACATTTTACATGGCAAATGGCTAAAGCATTAGAAAAGATGCATATTAAAATGCTCGTCATCGCATGTAATACAGCAACAGCTGTCGCGTTGGAGAGCTTGCAGAAGAAAATGTCGATTCCGGTAGTCGGTGTGATTAATGCAGGGGCGAGGGCGGCAGAGAAAAAAACGAAACGAAATGAAATCGTCGTACTTGCAACAGAAGGTACTATTAAAAGTGGGGCATATGAAAATGCCTTACTTTCTTTAAGTACGAAGGCGAAAATAATTCCTCTTGCGTGTCCGACGTTCGTTCCCCTTGTAGAAAGTGGCGAATATGAAGGACAGTTTGCATTCGACTTAGTTGCAAAAGGTTTAAAGCCGCTAGCCAATAAACAGTTTGATACCGTTATATTAGGATGTACCCACTATCCAATTATCCAGCATCATATCGAAAAAGTAGTAGGGCCGGATGTATTTGTCCTTTCCTCTGCGGAAGAAACGGCAAAGGAAGTAAAGGATTTACTAGAGTATTATGATCAATTGAATACTTCGGTAGAAGAACCTTATCATAAGTTTTTCACAACCGGCTCTGTCCCAATTTTTCGAACGATTGCTACAAATTGGTTAGAGTCAAATCATTTAGATATACGCCGTATAAAACTTTAATTTACTTCATTGGTATTATCTCTTATTGCACCATTAGCATGCCAATAATTAAGAAGCTCGTAAGTATTTTTACTTTCGAGCTTTTTATTTTGAAAAACAATACAAAGGTCACTAGTATTCGCATCCACTCGAAAATTAAAATAAATTATGATAAGATGGGTTTCGCGAAGCAACGAGGAGGATTAACATGACAAGACATGATGGTAGAGCTGTAGAACAACTAAGACCTGTTACAATTGAAACGAATTATTTAATGCACCCTGAAGGATCTGTCCTTATTCAGGTAGGCAATACAAAGGTCATTTGTACAGCAACAATTGATGATAGAGTTCCAGGATTTTTACGTGGCCAAGGAAAAGGATGGATAACAGCGGAATATTCAATGCTGCCAAGAGCCACAGCAGAACGAACTCAACGCGATTCTTCTCGTGGGAAAGTAAATGGCCGGACGATGGAAATACAACGTTTAATTGGACGAGCATTACGGGCCATTGTTGATTTAGAAGCATTAGGTGAAAAAACTGTTTGGATTGATTGTGATGTTATTCAAGCTGATGGTGGGACACGTACCGCATCCATTACAGGCGCTTTTGTTGCGTTAACACAAGCATTAGCAAAAATTCACGAGGAAAAACCTTTCCCTAAATTCCCAATCGTTGATTACTTAGCTGCAACGAGTGTTGGATTTGTTAGGGAACTTGGTGCTGTATTAGATTTAAACTATGTGGAAGATTCTTCTGCGGAAGTCGATATGAACTTAGTAATGACTGGTTCTGGTCGTTTTGTGGAAATCCAAGGAACAGGAGAAGAAGCAACCTTCTCCCGTGATGAGTTAAATCAATTATTAGATTTAGGTGAAAAAGGAATTGCCGAATTAATTGCCTTACAAAAAAATGCCCTTGGAGAAGCAGCAAACTTAGTTGGTTCAACGAAGGAGGAAGCATAATGAAACAAGTTGTGATTGCAACAAAAAATAAAGGGAAAGCGAAGGACTTCGAAGCATTGTTTACACCCCTTGGTTACGAAGTTGTAACGATGTTTGAAGTAGCGCCTGATTTAGAAATTGAAGAAACAGGAACAACCTTCGAAGAAAATGCCATTTTAAAGGCTGAGACGCTTGCTAGACAGCTTGGAAAACTAGTCATAGCCGATGATAGTGGACTAGCTGTAGATGCCCTAGGAGGCGAACCTGGCGTATATTCTGCCCGCTATGCTGGCGACCATGATGATGAAGCAAACATTGTGAAAGTACTGGAAAAACTAAAAGGCGTACCGGACGAAAAACGCACTGCCCGTTTCTGCTGTTCATTAGCCATCGCTGGACCAAATATGGATACATATACAGTATTCGGTACATGTGAGGGTGTAATTTTACATGAAAGACGGGGAACAAATGGCTTCGGTTATGATCCAATTTTCTTTGTACCAGAACTAGACCGTGCCATGGCAGAATTAACACCAGAAGAAAAAGGAGCGATTTCCCATCGTGGAAATGCTATTCGTAAGCTGGCAGCAGAATTACCAAACTTGGTAAAGTAGGTTAATTAAAATAATAAGGGTCCCCGAAATAGTGTTTCGGGGAATATCCCATTTAAATTAAGTATATGAAAATAACTTCATGCATATAGTGATGGTTGGGATGGTCTTTTAGGAGGTGGAATGATGCGGTTATTAGTAATGAGTGATACCCACGGAGATGCGGAAGTGATTAAAAGGGTAAGGGAAGCCAATCCACAAGTCGATGCGATCGTACATTGTGGAGATAGTGAACTTTCCTATGATCATCCTTATTTAGATGGTGTAAAAAAAGTGCGCGGTAATTGTGACCGGGACGACCGATTCCCAAATGAAGAATTGTTTGAAGTAGACGGTGTGAAAATTTTCGTCGCCCATGGGCATTTGTTAAATGTGAAGTCCACCATTATGAATTTACTATACCGTACGAAGGAAGTGGAGGCAGATGTCGCCTTTTTTGGCCATTCCCATGTATTAGGTACGGAGTTAGTGGATAATATATTATTTGTGAATCCTGGAAGCCTATTAAAACCACGGGCAATTGCGGAAAAAAGTTATGCCGTTGTAGAATTCGAAGATAACACGTGGAAAGTAACAGGCTATACAGATAACGGGAAAGAAATCTTTACAAAAAACTATGCCTTATCAGAGTAACGATTCGATTTGAATTTTTTGATTCATTTATAAATTATTTTTCAAATAGTATTGACAGTTTACCAATAAGTGCATATAATAATAATTGTCTTTCATGATTATTTCCATGTTTGACCAATGTCTCAGTAGCTCAGCTGGATAGAGCATACGCCTTCTAAGCGTACGGTCGGGGGTTCGAATCCCTCCTGGGACGTCGAAGGGTTCAGATAGAAGAAGTTTGAACCAAGTAAAAATGCTTCAAATCCTTATTATATAGGGGTTTGGGGCGTTTTTATATTTTACAAGAAAAAGAAAGAAACCGAAAGAAAAAGGTGCTTTTTATACACTTTATACACAAATTTTACACAAGGATTTAGCCACTATAAGTTAGTAAGTCCTCAAAAATTGAAGCAGTTTTTGATAAATCACGCTCACGAAGTTCTTTTAAGAGATGTGCGTAAGTAGAAGTCGTAATATCAATTGAAGCATGACCAAGTCTTTCGCTTACATACAGAACTGAAATATCTTGATAAAGAAGAACACTAGCATGAGTATGGCGTAAACCATGAACTGTAAAAATAGGTTTGATTTTTAGTTTTTTTATTGAAGCTCGTAACACATCATTTAACCGATCATTAGTAATAACTTGAATTGGTGAATCAGATGTATAGAACACTAGGCGATTTTCATTCTGAGGATGATTTGAAACTTTTAGTACCTGTTTCTTTAAAACATTCATTGTCGTCTTATCTAAGCCAATTGTTCGTTCAGATGATTCATTTTTCAACGGACCAAATCCTCCATACTCTTTATAGCGCCATTGTCGATGAATTTTAACAGTGCTTTCTTTAAAATTAATATCTTCAATTGATAGACCAACTAATTCCCCGTATCGTAAACCGCTAGTTAAAGCAACAATTAACATCGTATATTCAAGACCATTGTCAATATTTGCATGTAAATACTTTAATAGTAGTTGACTAGCATCATAATCCAAGAACTTTTCAGATGATTTTTTACTAGCTGCTCCGGTGATGGTAACATTTCGTGTAAAGTCGGTTTTTATTAATCCTTCATCTATTGCTTCCCTTATACAAGTGCGTATAAAGCCATTCATTTTACGATTCGTTGTTTTAGCAAATTGCTCTCCCATGTCATTAAGAAACTGTTGGTATTCACGTTTAGTAATACTCTGAATAGCTTTATCTCCAAAATAGTTAAGAAGTTTGGTGTGAGTTGCTTTATAAGAGTTAAGGGTTATATCGGAAATATCTCGCTTATAAGTCTTGAACCATTCCAAAAAATATTTTTCAATCGGATAGTCCTTTTGTGGATCGAGTACTCCGTTTTTTAAATCAAATTCCATCTGTAAAGCTGCTTCTTGTGCTTCTTTTTTTGTTCGAAATCCCCCTTTACGAATTGGTTTTTGCTTGCCGTCTATTGTGCGGCTAATGGCATATTGCCACGTGTTACCGCGCTTTGTGAAGCTTGCCAAATAATTACCTCCTTTACTTGGTATAAGAATAGTATAGAGTTTTTATGAGTGTTTGGAAAATGTGAGTTTGAAGTTGCTATTAAGTGAGTGTGTGAAAACATGAATATAAACATAAACTAACTGAGATGTCTTTACTTTTATCTAACTAGTGGCTAAGCTATAATGTACTGAAAGGTGGTGCAGAATGAGAACATTCAAAGAGTTACACACCATTGAAGCTGTAAACAGCTTTATTTCCAGCAATCCATTATCCTTTATTTATATTTCGCGTACAGGATGCAGTGTTTGTCATGCTCTTTTACCACAGATCGGAAAACTTATGGAAAAGTTCCCGAATATCCAACTCGCACACATCAATTCTACAGAAGTGGAGGAAGTCGCAGAACGGTTTACTGTTTTTTCGGTCCCAGCGATGCTTCTATTTATAGAAGGGAAAGAATTTTTGCGGGAAGCGCGTGTTGTCCATATGAGCCTATTTGAAGAGAAATTACAGAAGATTTATGACGGTTATATGAATTAAGGCTATTCTCGCATGCTCGGGGAATAGCCTTTTCTTTTAATTTTTATTAAAGTGTATTATAAAGAAGAAAATTTATCAAAATCGTGAAGGCTGATTATCACCTTATCTATTAGTGGACCATTAAATATTTTAGAATAAATATTAGAAATAGAGGCTATAAAAATGAAAATAGATGTAACACTCTACACCACCACGTTGTGTCCTGTATGTGGTATGGTTAAAGACTTTTTGAAAGACATGAATATAATATATAAAGAAATTAATGTAGATATCAACCCAATAGAAATGATAAAACTTATTGGGAAGACGAGAAGATTATCTGTTCCTCAAACAAATATTAATGGTGAATGGATCTTCGGATTTGACCCGGTTCGCATCTTAGAAGTTCTAAATGCTAAGTCTAATTAGAAAGGAGTAAAGGTTCTTTTCCTAAACATTAGAAGTTATGGATTAAGCTGAACAAATAATGGAAAAAGTAACTTTTATTGAAAGGTAGTTTAAAGATAAAGTATTGGAATACCTGTTTTCAAATGGATAACTAGTATATGGGAAGAAACCTCTTTGAAACTAGCGAGTAAAGAGAAATACTAGACTACTTATAGGAGTTGACATTATACCTTACGGGGTATAATATGGTATAATAATGAATGATTCATTAAGGGGAGGCTAGATAGTTGAATTCATATGATGATAAAATCAAAAATCGAATTAAACGAGCAGAAGGTCAGCTTCGTGGTATTTTGAAAATGATGGATGAAGGAAAAGATTGTAAAGCAGTAATCACTCAACTATCTGCAGCTCGTTCAGGTGTGGATCGTGCTATCGGTTTAATCGTAAGTCAGAACTTAGCGGAGTGTATCCAAGCAGCACAGGGTGACGAGCAAGCTATGAATGAGTCAATTCAAGAAGCTGTTAATCTTTTTGTTAAAAGTCGATAAGTAGTTCGACTTTTTATTTCAAATAAATAATACCCCTATAGGTATCCGAGGCTGCTTATATTCTTAAAAAACATTAATCAACACTATTATTGGAGGAACTATTATGAAAAAGAAAATTATTATCGTTGGTGGAGTTGCAGGTGGAGCAACAGCAGCAGCTCGTTTAAGAAGAATTAGCGAAGATACTGAAATCATACTTGTAGAGCGCGGTGAGTATATTTCATTCGCAAATTGTGGTTTACCTTATTATATCGGCGAAACTATCAAGGATCGAAGTAAATTATTAGTTCAAACAGTCGAAGGAATGTCTGAACGATTTAAACTAGATATACGAAACCAAAGTGAAGTAATTAGTATTGATACTGAGAATAAAAGTGTGACGATAAAAAATCTACAAACAGATGAACTTTATACTGAAACATACGATAAATTACTTCTATCTCCAGGTGCTAAACCAATTATACCACCAATTCCTGGTTTAAATGAAAATGATACATTATTTACCCTTAGAAACATTCCTGACACAGATAAAATTAAGAGCTATGTTGATTCTAAAGAGCCTAAAAAAGCGGTAGTCATTGGTGGTGGGTTTATTGGAATTGAAATGGCGGAGAACTTAGTAGATTGTGGAATTGAAGTTACAATTATCGAAATGGCAAATCAAATCATGGCGCCAATTGATTTCGAAATGGCAAGTATTTTACACAAACATCTAAAAGAAAAAGGTGTGAACTTAATACTAGAAAATGGCGTGCAATCCTTTGCTGAGCATGGTAAAAAAGTTATTTTATCTGATGGAACAGAAATTGAAACGGATATGACTATACTTTCAATTGGTGTAAGACCGGAAAATGAATTAGCCAAAGGGGCTGGATTAGAATTAGGTGAACGTGGAGGGATAGTTGTAAATGAATACCTACAAACATCTAATCAGGATATTTACGCTGTAGGAGATGCAGTTGAGGTTGTGGATTATATTAATGGCCAAAAAGCTATGATTCCACTTGCTGGACCAGCCAATCGCCAAGGTCGAATTGCTGCCAATAACATCATGGGGAAAAATGAGAAGTATCAAGGGACTTTAGGTACTTCAATTGCGAAGGTGTTTGATTTAACAGTTGCTGCTACTGGCAATAATGAAAAAACTTTAAAAAGACTAGGAATATCTTATGAAGTTGTTCATATTCACCCAAGTTCTCATGCTGGTTATTACCCAGGTGCAGCGCAGATATCCTTAAAATTAATCTTTGATAAAGAAACAGGAAAAATCTTTGGCGCACAAGCAATTGGAGCAGATGGTGTTGATAAACGAATAGATGTTATTGCTACGGCTATTAAGGGCGGACTTACTGTAGAAGATTTAACGAATCTAGAATTATCTTACGCACCACCATATTCTTCTGCAAAAGACCCAGTGAATATGGCAGGATATGTAGCAACGAATGTACTACTTGGTGACTTAGAGCAGATACAATGGCACGAAGTAGATCAAATCATTGCAGACGGTGGTTTATTAATCGATGTTCGTGAAGCAAAAGAAAGAGAAAATGGCTATATAAAAGGTTCTATTAATATTTCTCTTAATGAGCTAAGAAATCACCTAAATCAAATTCCAAAAGATCAACCTGTTTATGTAAGCTGTCAAGTAGGATTAAGAGGCTATTTAGCAAGTAGAATCTTAAAAAACAGTGGATACAAAGTGAAAAATGTTGATGGTGGATGGAAAACATATTCATCTGTATATGGTGCAAAGATAAACCAATAACATTTCTAACTATTAGTATTTTTTGAGATATTAAATAAATACCTATATAAGGATGAGTCTAGGACGATAAGGATATATATCATCCTAAACTCATCCTTTTTGTAGTTGTTTGATCTTAGTTATTTCAAATTAAGATATACAAATGAATAAAAAAATCCAAACATACTAAATTTTAACGAAATTTTCACATTTCCAATCCATAATACAGGTGAAGGGAGATGTGTAAATGAAATTTAGTATTGAAAATGAACGATTAGTTGGACATTTAGAATTTGGGAACATTTATGCTTCTACAGATAGCTTGAAAGGATATAAGCCCTACGAATTAATGTTAACTTCTATAGTTACGTGTAGTGGTTTATTACTTATAAAGTTATTAAATAAAAAACGCATATCTTTCACTTCTGTAAATTTTCATGTGGAGGGTATTAGAAATACGGAAATAGCGAATCGTGTTGAAGCAATCGATATTACTGCATACGTCACATTTGATAAAGAACTTTCAAAAGAGCAACTAAAAAAGTTAGAAGAACTAGTAATAAAGAATTGCGGGATGATTCAAACGATTATTGGCTCTGTGAAAGTTACTTACAATATTCATTACCACCAATTAACGGATTAAGAAAGGAGCAATTAGGATGAAAAAATATATTCCTTTCATAATCATAGCAATACTTGTGTGTTACGTAATTTTTGACTTTGTGTCAAAAGAATCAATGCTGAATACCACAATAAAAAATGAAGCTAAAACAGAACAATCGATTGAACAAGAAGTGGTGGACGAGTTATTTGATCATACAGGTGAAGATCTAACTGAAACGGGCCATATAGAATCTGGACAAACCTTACCAGAAGTTGAATTTGCTCCCGGTTTCGAACTGTCCGATATGAACGGTGTTTCTGTAAACCTTTCCGACTTAAAAGGAAAAATTGTTATCTTAAACTTTTGGGCAACTTGGTGTCCTCCATGTAGAGACGAAATGCCTCATATGCAAAGTTTCTATGAAAAGAAAAAAGATGATGGCATTGAAATTATTGCTGTTAACTTAACGAACCAAGATGTTGGGCGGCAAGCCATTGAACAATTTGTACAAGATTTTGGCTTAACATTTCCAATTCTGTTAGATGAAGATGGTTATGTTGGGACGTTGTATGAAGTTATGACAATACCAACGAGTTATATTTTGGATGAGGAAGGACGTATTTTTCAAAAGGTAGTTGGTCCAATGGATGAACAAATATTGAATGATATGGTGGATTCAATTCGTATGTATGATGAAGAGTAAGAACTTCTTAGTTCAGTAGCTCAGATACATCTAAATTATTAAAAAAGCAGGAGTTGTCAAATGGCTAGTACAGCAAAGGTCATTTCATTAGCATCAATTTTCTTTAGTATTATCGTAGGTCTACTAATTTATTATTGGATTAGCCCATCAAACAAGGAAGAGATGAAAATTCAATTTGAAAAAGTTGTTAACTTTTTATTGAACTTTATTATCTTTATGTGGATAGCAAAAGTAGTATTAAATATCACAATATTTATAAAAGATCCTCTTGCTGTTTTAGCCTATCCAGCTGACTCAACCGCTTTTTATCTAGCTATAATAGCAAGTTTCACTCGATTAGTTTTTAAACAGAAAAATTTAAATCTATTTAACTTTCTTAGTGTCTTGTTACCAGTCGTGTTAACGGCTTCTTTTATGTTTGAATTTACACAATTTATACAAGATCACAATTGGTACTCTTTGACGAATATGATTGTCTTTATGATTCTTGTGACATTTTTTTATTATTTTATTGACAAAATCTCACCGTTAAATTTATATTTAATTCTTTTAATTAGTTGGTTGACCGGGACATTAATTATGTACTTTACACAACCATATGTATCATTTTTCGGGTATTTATTATCGTTACCATTTATTTTCTCTTTCTTTTTATTCAATCTAAGTGTCCTAATTTATCACAAATTGAAGAGGTGAATATATGACTATTGAGACAGATACAGTCCTTCTAGTAGGTATGCTTTTAGCGTTTGGAGCTGGTGCTATTTCCTTCTTATCACCATGTGTACTTCCTTTATTTCCCGCTTATTTATCCTACATTACAGGAATTAGTGTAATGGAAATACAAACAGAACAAAGTACTACGATTCGAAAAAAAATATTAAGCCACTCAATCATATTTTTAATTGGAATAGGTATTGTTTTTATTAGCTTAGGGGCTAGTGCTTCTTATATCGGGCAATGGTTACAACAGTTATTTATAGGAAATACAGCATTATTAATACAGAGGCTAGCCGGGATCTTTATCATCTTTATGGGATTATTTGTAGCAGGGTGGTTAACGATTCCGGTATTTATGAGGGAAAGACGTTTCCAGTATTCAAAAAAATCTACAAGTTATTTAGGGACATTTTTTGTTGGGCTAGGTTTTGCGGCTGGATGGACACCGTGCATTGGTCCAATTTTTGCATCAATACTATTACTTGCTGCTACCAATCCAAGTCAAGGTCTTATTTATACGTTTATGTATGTCATTGGTTTTGCAGTTCCATTTATAATATTAACGTTTTTCATTGGTTCGTCGAAATGGATTGTAAAAAGAACTGGAATCATTATGAAAGTTGGAGGGATTATGATGATTCTCATGGGAGTCCTTCTATTTTTCGGACAAATGCCACGATTAAGTGCATTTTTATTGAGATTAATTGATGGAACATGGCTATCAAATCTAGGATAGAAAGAGGTAAATGGCAATGAAGAAAGTAATATTTGGACTATTATTAATTGCAATGATTGGATATGCGTTTTATGAGTATAATTCTTCCCAATCTGATACCACAGTTACAAGTAAAAAAACTCCCGTGATCTCATCTAATACGGATATTGAAATTGAAGAAACAAATGAAGTAGGAATTAGACGTGGAAATATTGCACCCAATTTTACGTTAGAGACATTGGAAGGTGAAGTTCTTTCACTGTCAGATTTTAAGGGAAAAAAAGTATTTATTAATTTTTGGGCTACTTGGTGTCCACCCTGCCGCGCAGAGATGCCAGATATACAAAAATTCTCTGAGGATGAAGATGTTCTAGTGTTGGCAATCAACTTAACACATACAGAAGATTCTTTGTTGACAGTTGATAACTTTATTCAAGAAAAAGGATTCGATTTTCCAGTATTAGTCGACGAAAATGGAGAAGTTGCCGAGCTGTTTCGCGTACAAGCTTATCCAACATCCTACATGATTGATACATCGGGAAGAATACAATTCGTTGCATTAGGTGCAATGAATTATGATCTTATGGTTAAGGAATATAAAAAGTTAAAATAAGCACTTAAACTGGGGGGTGTCATTTTGAAACAGAAGATTTTAATTGTTGAAGATGACCAAATGATTCGAAACTTAATCAGGATTTATTTACAAAATGAAGGATATGAAGTGATTGAAGCAGTGGATGGGGAAATGGCCAAAGATATATTTCTAAAAGAGCATCCATGTTTAATTATCCTTGATTTAATGCTTCCGAAAATTAGTGGTGAAGAATTTTGTGAATGGGTAAAAGACCAAGAAAGAAATGAAGTGTCAATTATTATGTTAAGCGCAAAAGTACAAACTGCTGATAAAATCCATGGGCTTCGACTAGGTGCTGATGATTATATGACCAAACCGTTTGATCCTGAAGAATTGCTTGCACATGTAGAAGCTGTTTTAAGGAGGACAGGTCAATTTTGTCAAAAAATTTCACACGGAGGATTATGTATAAAACCAAGGAAAGGTGAAGTTGTTTTATATGACAAAGAAATTCACCTAACGAAACATGAATTTCAATTATTGTATCACTTCATGGAAAACCCAAATATCGTATTACCCCGTGAAAATTTATTAGAGCATTTATATCCATATCTTGAAAAAGAAGTGATGGAGAGAACAATCGATGCTCATATAAAAAAAATTCGAGAAAAAATTGAAGAGAATCCAAGTAAGCCAAAAAGGATTCAAACAGTTCGTGGAATGGGGTATAAGTTTGTTACAGAATAAACTACCATCGTTATTACCAAAGAAGTTTTTGTGGCGTTTAACTTTAGCGAATAGTTTCATAATCATTGCTTTTATATTGATTTCTGGATGGTCCATTTATGAAGCAGCTTGTCAAATATTTGATGAAATGGCGATGTATCAAGAAACAAAATTATTTAAAACTGTTTTATTGCAATACTTATGGATATTTGTTGGGATTTTTATTGTTCTCGCGATTGTCATCCAGTATTACTTTACACGTAAATTGATGAAACCTTTAACAGAATTAATCGAGTCGATGAAAAGCTTAAAGCAAGGTCATAAAGTGCAGAATATTCAATTTCAGTCCGATGGTGAAATGGAAGAGTTAATTTATCATTTTAATGAGTTAGTCAATCAACTGGAGTGCAATAAAATACAACGGCACAAACAACTGACGGATTTTTCTCATGAATTTCGCACACCGTTAACCAATTTAAATGGTTATTTAAAGGCGTTGCAAAGTGGGGTCATAACTGGGGATCAAGAATTATTTCATGCACTTCAACGAGAATCGAATCGACTCATTAGTATGTTAGAACAATTAAAGTCTATTGAAGAACTTGAATATGTGCAAAACCAAAAATTTGTTCAAAAACAAGAAGTTCAAATTACAGAAATCATCAATCAAGTCGTTAAAATGTTTACTTGGACCTTGAAAGGAAAAAATATAGATTTTACTTCAGACATTGATGAACAGTCTATTCAAATCAATCCTACTGGGATGACACAAGTGATTAGTAATTTGATTGATAATGCTATTCGTTATTATGATGGAATATACCCAATTCAGATAACAGGGAAAAGAAAAGATGAATCTTATTGCATTTCCGTCAGTGGACAAGGTCAATTTATTTCAAAGAATGAGCAAGATTTTATTTTTGAACGATTTTACCGAACGGAATCTACGAATAAAACAATTGGTAAAGGATTAGGTTTAGCAATTTCAAAAGAGATTGTTGAGCAGCATGATGGCAATATCCGTATAATGTCAGATGGATATAATCATACGTTCATTGTGACAATTCCCATTTCTTCTAAAAAAGTAAAGCGTATTGATGCAAGTTTTTTAGAAAATCTAAATTAGAAAAAAATTTTGTTTTGCTTGTTGACATTATACCTGTAGGGGTATATTATGTGTATATCAGCAAGAGATAACAAACAGGAAGGAGGCGGCACAAGTGAATTCGTATGATGTTAAAATAAAGAATCGAATGAAACGAATAGAAGGTCAACTTCGAGGGATATTGAAAATGATGGACGAAGGAAAAGACTGTAAGGCCGTCGTCACTCAATTATCAGCTGTCCGTTCAGGTGTTGACCACACAATTGGTGTCATTGTAAGTCAAAACTTAAAAGAATGTATCTTGGAAGCAAAAAGTAATGAGGCTACCAATGATTCAGTACAAGAAGCAATGGAGTTATTAGTTAAAAGTCGTTAAAAATTGACTTTTATTTTTCAATAAAAATATACCCGTAGCGGTATATGAGGAGTGAGCAAATGGAAATTTGGTTAGTGATTGCAATTGCGATTGTTTTTATCATTTGGCGTATGAGACCGGTAAAAGGAACAAAAACTATATCGACAGATGCATTAAAAGGAATCCTAAATGATAAAGATAAAGTATTTGTCGATGTACGAACAACTGGTGAATATAAAGCTCGAAATATTCGTCAGTTTAAAAATATTCCTTTAGGATCCGATCTTTCAAAACTTCCGAAAGATAAAGAAATTGTTGTCATTTGTCAAAGTGGAATGCGTAGCGCACAAGCTTGCAAACAATTAAAAAAATTAGGATATGAAAATGTAACTAATGTTCGTGGTGGCATGAGTGCCTGGAGAGGCTAAAAATGAATATAGGAGGACAATGAAAATGAAAGAAATAACTGCAAAAGAGGTTCAACAACGTATAGAAAATGGAGAAAAGCTAAATCTAATTGATGTTCGTGAAGTGGATGAAGTACAAGCGGGTCATATCCCTGGTATTACACATATACCCCTTGGGCTACTTGAATTCCGTACACACGAACTAGATAAAGATACACCATACATTATGGTTTGCCGTTCTGGTGGTCGAAGTGGTCAAGCAACACAATATTTACAAAGCCAAGGTTTTGATGTAACTAACATGACAGGTGGTATGCTTTCTTGGGAAGGGAAAGTTGAATAATTTTTTTGAGATTAATAATACCCTATTAGGTATATGGAGGTTTTTGGAATGTCATTAAAAGCAGATGTACAGTTAGACTGCAAAGGACTTGCATGCCCAATGCCAATTGTTAAAACGAAAAAGGCAATGAATGATGTAAGTGATGGACAAATTTTAGAAGTGCAAGCGACAGACAAAGGTTCTATTGCAGACCTGAAAGCTTGGTCTGAAAGTATTGGCCATCAGTATATTGGCAATAAAGAAGAAGATGGTGTCATACGACACTACATCCGTAAAAGTGGTGATGACCATGAATCGGAAAAGAAATTTGAACAAACGATTACCAATGAAGAAGTAATTGATCGTGCTGCTAACGGAGGTATTATTCTTGATGTTCGTGAACAAGCGGAATATGCATTTGGTCATATCGAAGGCTCTAAATCCATCCCAATGGGTGAATTAGAAGATCGTTTAGATGAGCTAGATAAAGACCAAGAAATTTATGTGATTTGTCGTACAGGAACACGCAGTGATTTAGCCGCACAGAAATTAGCGGAAAAAGGTTTTACAAAAGTGTATAACGTCTTACCAGGAATGGGTTCTTGGAACGGCGATTTATCTAAAAAATTATAAAAACAGAAAATTGGAGGAATTTTATTATGTCTAACAAAGTAGCAATTATCGCAAGTAACGGTGGGTTATTTGACGCTTATAAAGTATTTAATATCGCAACGGCTGCAGCAGCAACAGAAAAAGAGGTAGCGATTTTCTTCACATTTGAAGGGTTAAATTTAATTCACAAACAAGCGATGCAACAATTACCGATGCCAGAAGGTCGTGAACACTTTGCGGAAGGATTTGCAAAAGCAAATGTACCTAGTATCCCAGAATTAGTAGAGATGGCTCTAGACATGGGCGTAAAATTCATCGGCTGTCAGATGACAATGGATGTAATGGGCTTAACAAAAGAAGACTTTATTGATGGAATTGAAGTTGGTGGAGCAGTAACATTCCTAGAATTTGCTAAAGATGCAGCACCAACATTAACATTTTAATACCAAAAGAGTTAAATGATGAAATACCTAATATCAGATCATTAGGGAAAACTAGTGGAAGGGAATATACTCTCTTCCACTTAAAAAAACACAAAAATAATACCTATGGGGGTAATTCGATATGACAGTTATTAAAATGACAGCAGCAGAAGTTGCACGAAAAGTAATTGAAAATAAAGAGTTATTTATTTTAGATGTACGTAACAAAGACGCTTTTGAAGACTGGAAAATTGAAGGACATAGCTTTGATTATTTAAATATTCCTTATTTCGATTTATTAGATGGTGTGGATGAAATCTTACCAAAACTACCGACTGATAAAGACGTATTAGTGGTTTGTGCTAAAGAAGGATCGTCTCAAATGGTGGCTGAAATGGTATCAGAAGCAGGACGCGATGTGTTCTACCTTGAAGGTGGCATGAAATCATGGAGTGCATACCTTGAGCCGATTAAAGTTGGTAATTTAACAGGTGGTGGGGAACTATACCAATTCGTTCGTTTAGGAAAAGGTTGCCTTTCTTACATGGTGATTTCAGAAGGCGAAGCAGCCATTATTGATGCGGTTCGTTTTACAGAAGTGTTCACAAATTTTGCAAAAGAAAAGAATGTAGAAATTAAACATGTATTTGATACACACTTACATGCAGATCACATTTCAGGCGGTCGTCATATCGCTGAAGCAACAGGCGCTACTTATTACTTACCACCAAAAGATGCAGAGGAAGTCGTATTTGATTACACACCACTTGAAGATGGTTTAACAGTAAAAGTAGGAGCATCTCAAATTGAAGTAGGCGCACTATACTCACCGGGTCATACAATCGGCTCAACATCATTTATCGTTGATAGCAAGTATTTATTAACAGGTGATATTTTATTCATTGATTCAATCGGTCGCCCGGACTTAGCAGGTCTTGCGGAGGATTGGGTTGGCGATCTTCGTGAAACACTATATCGTCGTTACCGTGAATTAGCAGAGGATTTAATCGTTCTACCAGCTCACTTCATGATCATTGAAGAGTTAAATGAAGACGGCACTGTAGCAAAACGATTAGGTGATCTATTTGCAGAAAACCATGGTTTAAACATTGAAAGCGAAGAAGAATTCCGTCATACCGTAACGGATAACTTACCACCACAACCAAATGCCTATGAACAAATTCGACAAGTAAACATGGGTAAAATTACTCCTGACAATGATGAACAAACAGAGATGGAAATCGGTCCAAACCGCTGTGCGGTACGCTAATGAATGATGTAAAACAAACTCTGGCAAGGAAAAGGTAAATTCCTTCCTTGCTAACTAATTTTATAAATTAAAAGGAGACAGTTAAAATGGAAGTAAATCAAGTTTTAGACGCAAAAGGATTAGCATGTCCTATGCCAATTGTACGAACAAAGAAGGCAATGGATACACTAGAATCAAATCAAATTTTAGAAGTACAAGTGACGGATAAAGGCGCGTTAGCTGATTTAACGGCTTGGACAGCTGCTGCTGGCCATACCCTTTTAGAACATAAAGAAGAAGCAGATGTGTTAACCTTCTACATTAAAAAAGCTTAAACATAAAAAGTGGGTTGTCCTTATGCGACTCACTTTTCTTTTTAGCCAGAAGTCTTAAAATGAATTCTGATTTTTATTAGTTAGAAAGAAAGAAGGTAACAAGATGGATATTTATTACGTGCTACTTCTTTTTGCCATTGGTTTTATCGGGTCATTTCTATCAGGTATGCTTGGAATTGGTGGTGCGATTGTGAAATTCCCAATGCTTTTGATGATACCACCAATGTTTGGTTTTCAGGCATTAACGGCTCATGAAGTATCTGGGATTAGCGCACTAGATGTATTATTTGTATCAATCGCAGGTGTCATCGGATTTCGGAATGGGGGCTATTTAAATAGATCGTTAATTACCGTGATGGGGATATCTGTTTTAGTCGGAACTTTTATCGGTAGTTTTGGATCACAACATTTATCTGAGGAACAAGTAAATATGGTATATGGCATTTTAGCATTACTTGCGGCTATTATGATGTTTATTCCGAAAAAGAAAATTGATGACGTTCCATTAGACCAAGTTACTTATAACAAACCGTTAGCAGCTAGCTTAGCCTTCGTTGTTGGTATTGGTTCAGGTATAGTTGGAGCGGGTGGAGGATTTTTATTAATTCCGATTATGCTACTAATTTTACGTATTCCTACTAGAATGACGATTGCATCTAGCCTTGCGATAACCTTTATTTCTTCTATAGCAGGATCTATTGGTAAAATTACAACAGGGCAAGTAGAATACCTGACAACGGTTATTGTAATTGTTGCTGGTTTAATTGCGGCTCCAATTGGGGCAAAAATAAGCAAAAAGATGAACACAAAAGTATTACAAGGAATTTTATCTGTTCTAATATTAGCAACTGCTATAAAGATATGGATAGATATTTTATAGATAATCCAAACTAAATGATCGAATCATATTACTAGATAGGGTGATTTAAATGGGTTTTCATTATACAGTTATAAGTGATAAAACGATTGATGAAGCGATTGCATTTATTGAACAAAATCTTAAAGAAAATAAATTTGGGGTTCTTTGGCAACAAAACTTGACTGAAACTTTACAAAATAAAGGTGTAGATAGTTATAAAAAGCCTTACCGAATTCTTGAAGTTTGCAATCCAGTAGAAGCGGCACGTGTAATAGAGCATAATCCTTTAGTGGGTTACTTCTTACCTTGTAAAATTACCGTTTATGAAGAAGAAGGGAAAACCAAAATAGGACTTCCTAAACCAACTGCTATGATTGGTTTATTAAACGATGCTGAATTAATTTCAATAGCAGAAAAAATTGAAAAAATCCTCATAGATGTATTAGAAAAAAGTAAATAATGAATAATAGGGCAGGAATGCAATGAAAAAATGCATTCTTGTTTTTTCTTTTTATTAAACATCGTTTAAGTTAATCTTTATAAGATTTTTTTATTTCCTATTTCAACGATAATTATGAAAAAGGAAAAGAAAAACACCTTCAATATTAGAGTTTCTAATCGTTGAAGGTGCAGGGTAAAGAGTATATCTTATTATTAAACAAATAAACGATCAATATCTTCTTGGATTTGTGCAGCATTTCCATCGAACATATCTTTATGCAAATGGATATAGTATTCATCAGTTGTCTTATAATCTTCATGTCCCATAAGATATTGAAGATGTGTTCTATCTGTTCCTGTTGAAGCCAAATAGGTAGCATAGCTATGTCGTAATCCGTGAGCGGTGATAGCTGGAATATTTAAAGTATTTAAGATGTTTTTTAAGTTAGAATTAAACGAATTGTTACTTAACACCTTTGCTTTACAATCAGCTTTATAAAATAATCGGTTGTTGTTATTTGGAACAAAGCAGTCACTAGCATGGAATTCTTTTAGAATGCTGATGGTTTGTTCAGATAAGGGGATAGTACGTTCTTTTATATCTTGATCTTCACTTTGGTTTAAAGTTGGATCTTTTAAGCCTTTGAAGCCAGTTCCTTTCTTATAATCCCATTGCTGGTGAATATGAAGGGTTTTATTTTCGAAATCTATATCCTCCCATCGTATGCCACAAAGTTCACCGTAACGAATACCTGTTGTTGCAGCTAAAATTAGCATTAATCGAATCTCAATGAACAAAGTATCAACTGTGTTAAGGTGAGATAGAAGTTTTTTATAATCTGAACCTTTAATAAACTTTATCTTTTTACTAGAGTCTTTTCCTTTGATGACAACATCAGTAGTAAAATTTATTGTTATTTTATTATTTTCAAAGGCATTTTTTGCAAATGCTCTTATTTTCTTATTTAGCTTTACGTTTGTTGCTTTTGTATTTTTTTGTTGTGCTTCCATAAAATCTTGATACATGTCTTGTGTAATGTTAATAAGAAGTTCATCATCAAAAAACTCATAAATTTTATTTTTTACATTCTTATAGTCATCGATTGTTGAAGGATCAAGTCCTGATTTTTTCTTAATATACCATTGTTCAAATTCAATGTGGAATGGTAATAGTGTATATTTGCTACTTATCTGTTTTCGAAGTTTTTTCAAAGGTTTAAGCTGAGCTTCTATATATTTAGCTGCTGCTTCTGCTTCCTGTCTTGTACGGAAACCTCCTTGTCTAATGGGTTTTTCAGGGTAATTACTAACAGAAATTCCCCAAGAAGTAATTTTACCTTTTTTATTTTTTCTCGGTTTTACACTTGCCATGATTACATAACCTTTCATTTAAAAATTTTATCGAAGTTCTCATCTAAGAATTTTGTCATTTTTTTAGCGTGAAACATCCAAGTTTCTCCTTTGGATGTTGGGTAAGCTACTGGCCCACCGTATCTAACGTCTAGTTTTTTTCGTAAATTGGGTGGGAAAAGAATTTTCTCTTTTATCCAATCGCTTTTTTTTCCAACTCTTTTTTCGAGGTCTTTCATTGTCCAGTAGACTCCATCATATTTTGATTGCTGTAATTCTTCTAACTCAGTTTTCAAAATTAAAACACTGTCAGAAGGAATGGGAATCGTTAAGTTTACTGATAATTGTTGCTGCATTTCCTTTTTCCTCCATATATTTTTAAATCATTCATAGTAGTAGCAATTTACTAAATGAATGCCGGCAACTCACTTAGTTGCAATACATATTAGCTTCGAAATCTAAATATTTTAAGAGGTTATTAAAAATTTAAATTTTCAGATTTATTTTTGCAATTTGATGGATTGGGTAAGGGAGTAAAATCAAGTGGTTTTTTAAAGGACTTTCTTAATTGAAGTAATATTGCAGTATACGTAATTAGGATTACGATAACTTTTTTATATGTTAATCCGTGGTAAAGTGAATTGAATTATTATTTATAACCATATTCTTTGAGAAAAGGATGCTTGTAATCATTGTTCTATCTGATTGGAATTTGATACAAGTCTATTATGGAATATTTAGTGTTTAATCGCTTAGCAGCTTTTTAAATTATCAAAAACAAAAATGAAGGGTGTCAATAAACCCTTCATTAGTGAAATAAAAATACTCAGTGCCTTTTGAGTAGATCCCCTTAAAACTTCAACTTGCTATTACTCTTTTATATATGGCAGTAATAAGGTATACAGGCCCTTTTTTTGTTCAGTAGACAAAGATGAAATTATTTTATTCAATTCCTCGTCTAGTTCTTCTTCAATATCAATCCCTTTATCTTCGTCTTCCTCAATGGCTAATAATGCATTTTTTCCTTCTACTCTTTGAAAAAATTCACTCATAGATATACCGAATTCGTCGCATATTCTTTCAAGCTGAGTAAAGGTAACTTCTTGGTTTCCGCTCTCAATTCTTGAGAGGGAAGGTTGTGATATATTAATGATTTTTGCAAAGTCAACCATAGTATAGGAGTGATTTTTCCTCAAAGTTCTAATTAGTCTTCCAACTTGTAGTGAATTCATAAATATTGATCTCTCCGTCTCTTCTTTTCATTTTCATACTACATTTTTCTGATTTTACAAGCAATCCCTTACGCGTTATTCTTTAGATGGATATATAATTAAAATGAATAAAAAGAGGTGAGAGAATGGTTGATGGTTTCTATAAAGCATTTAGTAATCTAATTGAATCACGACTGGCGGATATTTATAAGAGTGAAGAATACTCGGTTATGACGGAAACAATTTTTCATGAATTTGAGCAAAAATTATCGTCAAAAATTGGTGATTTAAATCCCGAAGTAAGAGAAAGTTTATTCGAGGACTTTCAAACAGCTATTTTTAATCAAACACATCACCAAAACAAACAGACTTATCGTGTCGCATTTAATGATGCAATGGCATTACTAATGGACACATTTTTAGCTCAAAAAAGATAACATGATTAGGAGAAAGAAATGAATATGTATTTATATCAAGGAAAATTGGTTTTCGACATCGTAACCGCAGTTGTAGAAAAAAGTGAAGAAGCAGAAATGAAAAATGATGCCCATGAAAATTTAACAAATGAATTATTCCAAGAATTGCGTGCATTGATTGAGGCGAATGGCTATCAGGTATTCTCAATCGGGGCTAATTTAGAAAATTTCGGTAAAGTAAATCAAGCACAATTAAAATCATTAGAAGAAAGTAAAAAAGAGGCAAATGATAAAGTAAAAGAGATTTATAATAAAGCAAATATTAAAACTTATAGAATTCAGCTTGATTAATAAATTAATTGGAGGAATATTTTATGCTTTCTAGATTAAAGGAAGATTTGATAAAACTCCGGAATACGAATGTTATTAAGTTACATTTAAGAGGTAAGTCAATAAACGAGATAGCGTCTATATTAAAACTATCTCAAAATAAGGTTTTAGAAATCATAGAAGAATTTGAATTAGATCGACGGAAATAATTATCCAATAACGCTTTGCAGAAATGCGAGCGTTTTTTAGTTATATGGTAAAATCCATTCATAAACGGTTTGCAAAATTACCCCAAAGTTACCACGGGTTTACCTATACTTTTTGGGGGTAACCTTGGGGTGTACAAAACATATTTGTCGGCGTGGAAGGGTCCAGTTTGATAGTGAGAAATGCAGCAATATCAATGGTTGTATCACATCAGGTATATGAAGTCGTTCATATACTTAATTGGGTATACCTAGCTGTACCCAATTAAGGGTATGAAACTGTTCAAATCTTGGAAGCTTGTAATTGATTTAAGGATGGTTTAGTAGCCTGTCCTTGTAGTTATATAGATCACACTCTATAAAACGCTTAAACAAAGTAAAGTTGTTAATACATTATTTCATTAAAATATATTTATGGAGAAATACAACTAAATTGACAATACGAAGTTTATAAAGTCAAAATAGACAGAAGGTGATTTCATGCGAAGAGTACTTGTAAATAAAGTGCGTTGTAAAAAGTGTAATGACATTATTGAATCAAAACATGAGCATGATTTTAAGAGATGTTCATGCGGTAGCATTTTTATCGATGGGGGAAAGTACTACCAAAAATATGGGTGGGGACTAAATCAGCAAGAAGAAAAATCTGAACTAGACGATTTTATAGATTTTAGTTACTCAGTATATGAAGATGATTAAAATGAATTGTTAATTTAATAATCAACCGAATATCTATTTATTAATAGATACAATTAATAGTATCCATTATTCGATACGACTACTGTTTTAACTCCTATTATCCTCATATTTTTTGAGTAAACTGTCCTATTAGAGACGATTAATAGTAACGATAAGATTTGTTAGTGCCTCTAGGGCCATAAGGTTAATTTTGAAATAAAATTTCAATAGATACGATTATAAGTATCTATTAATAGTATCTAATGTTGGTTCCTCAAAGCTTTTTGTATCTATAATTAGTGGCTATAACACAAATATATGCAAGCTTATGCCAAATTAAAAGTTTGTTATGTAAAAACTTTTGTAGTCAAACGTATTTCAGTACGGAATTTATGTAAAAAGTGACGTCTCGGTACGGGTTTTGTGTAAAAAGCTACAAATAGTACGGTATTTATGTAAAAGCTTTAGTAGTTAAATGAATATCAGTACGGTTTTTATGTAAAAAGTGCAGTCTTGGTACGGGTTTTTTGTAAAAAGCAGCATTCAGTACTGTATTTATGTAAAAACTTTAGGAGTTTAGTGAATATCAGTACGGAATTTATGTAAAAAGTATCGTCTCAGTACGGGTTTTGTGTAAAGAGCAGCATTCTAGTACGGTATTTATGTAAAAACTTTAAGAGTTAAACGAATATCAGTACGAATTTTATGTAAAAAGTGCAGTCTCGGTACGGGTTTTGTGTAAAAAGCAGCATTCAAGTACGGTATTTATGTAAAAACTTTAGGCGTTAAATGTTTTTCAGTACGGAAAAAATGTAAAAGGTAAGCCCACATAGTTATGAGTGAAGAAGATGTAAAGTGAATGTGAAGTGATAAATTTATAATTGGATTTACTACAGTACGATTGCGAATGTTCTATGTTTTCCTTACCATAAAGGTAATTAAAGAAGGAAGAGGCGAATTACATGAGTTTTGTTAAAAATTTGGAAAATGTATTACTCCTTGCCAAAGAAGAACAAACCCGCGCAATCTTAGAAAAATTAAAAGAAGCAAATGTAGATCCGCTAGTTATCCAAAAATGTGAAGCTGCTGTAGAACGTATAGATATAGAAGAATATTTTCAACGCTTTTGTAAGGAAGCTCTTATTGATGTAGAAAATGCTGAAGGCGTAGAATTTCTTAAAGATATGACAGACAGGTTGCAACAATATGAAAGAAACATAAAAGATGACATACTACTTGAAATCTCAGAAGTGCTAATGTTACCTCATAATAATAGGAATTATATTGATTTTTTGTAGGTTAAATTGAAAAAAGGGAAAATTGCTTCTATCTAGTGATGAGGAAATCAGGAAGAGGATGAGCAAGGTGTTATAAGAAGATACACTACTTTCGGTTATTTGGAGAAAATTAGCGCAGGGTATACTTGAAGAAATTAGGTCTAAACAAGGGAACTGAAATAAATAATATAATGGTTTTCTTTTGCTTGGGATATGAAGTAAATTTTGTTTTTAGAGGATTAGTATTTAGCTAGGTTTATTAGTTGTAGATAAAGCTGTTTTAATTACAATCCTATTTTTAAAATGAAAGAATTGGGTACAACAATAGAGAATATTTCGGGTCATAGGGGGTGCAATATGTATTCAATATTGTTTTTTTGGTTCTTATTGCATTAATCATTTTAATTGTTATAAAAAGACAGAACAAAAAGTTAGTCTTCATTTTAACTACAATAATAATTCTACTTCTAATTGGTGGGTCGATGTTTATTAGAGATGTTGTGCAAAACTTCGCTCCATAATTGTATTATTTAAGAAATGAAAGCGTTGATCCAACAAGGATTTATGCTTTTTTTTGAGATTCCAGATATCCCCTTATTAAGCAATCGGTCCATTTTCTATTAGATAGAGGATATTTGTGATGATTGTTACTATATCAATGCACAGTAAATTTGTAACTAACTAAATGAACTATATGGAATGATATAGAATAAAGAAGATAAGTATGGAATGAATTAAATTGGTCAATGGAGGTACAAAAATGAATCTATTAAATCAATTTAGAATTAGTAAATGGGAAAGTTGTCCATGTGGCAGTGGAAAAATATATAATGAATGCTGTAAAAATAGGGAAATTTCATCAGCCCAAGTATCAAAAAAACCACCAGAAGTTCAGTTAATGGAAATGATGAGAAAGTCTATGAAAAAATACTGTATGCACCCGGACCAGAGTAATTGTAAAGGTAAAATTAAAAATGCTCATGCTTTGCAGAATAATAAAATAATATCTTTACTGGGAGGTAGTGAACGGCATGTTTACTTATTAGATCCTAAAAGAAGTCCTATAATAGTTCCTCTTAAAAATGGCAAAACAGAACATATCGTTGAAGTAAGTAAAACAAGTGTTAATAATGCAACAACTCAAACTTGCTTTTGTGACTTCCATGATAATATTGCTTTTGCAGCAATTGAAAAAGGCGCTCCTGATTTTAATGAAACTAATGAGGAAATGAAATTTGTTTATGCCTATAAAGCTTTTATCTTTGAATATTATAAGCAATGTATGGCCATTGATATTTTTAGAAACAGTTTTGCAAAGCGCCCCGAGGTATTCAAAACATATAAGATGGTAGGCATGTATCGAATGTTACAGCTCAAAATGAAGGAATTTGAACCAATAAAAGAACATTTTGATAATGAAATTCTAGCTGGAAAACATAGAGGTATCAAAACTTGTATTGTTAAATTACCCGAACAAATTAAATTTGCAAATTATGCTTACATTGCACCAGATTATGATTTGGATGGTCGAAGAATAAAACATACTGTAAAAGGAGTAATGCATCGTGTTGCTGTAACAGTATTACCTGAAAAAACACAGTCATACATTATAATAAGTTGCTTGAAGAGTGAGGAATCAATATATCAAAATTTATTTAATCAACTACATAATTCATCTATAGATAAAATAAAGTTTTATTTTTCAATGATATTGTCGTTGTATTCAGAAAACATGGTATTAAGCCCGAATATATGGAATAACTGGAATGAAGAAACTCAAATTGCCTATACTTTTTATGCAAATCTCCAAGGAAATGATGCTATTGTTTATAGCAAAACCATTGGAATGGTGTTACGAAATGCAGCAAAAAATCCTAATTTTGATTATAGTAATAGAGGTAAAATTAATTTATTTGTATAAATTCATCTGTGAAATAGACTACTAACAATAGAGAATTTATTCTACCTAAAGTTAAATTCTAAAAGTTACTAATGTGTATTCAATTCCCTATGTCTTTATAAATACCCATTTCATTACATATGGTTAAAATTTAGAAACTGAAAAGAACATTAAGAATAAAATGGACTTTAATGGAATGTTGAAGACAAGACTATTTCGTGATATCCGGCGTTTCGATAAATCCCCATAAGATCAGAAAAGGTGTAATTAGCCATTAGAATTAGGAGATCTCATATTTTATGAGGTCCCTTTTTTTATTGTTAATGAGTCGATTTTATAAACAATATTTAAACTACACCAGTATTAGGATAAAATGAAGAGTTGAAATGTAATGTTGACATTACATTTTGTAAAGAATAGAATACTATATGTAATAGTTAAATTACATTATGAGGTGGAACTAATATTGAAAAAAAGAGGCGTAAGAAATAATGTCCGATCTAGAAGACGAGCGCTTGATATTACACAGGATGAACTGGCAAAGAAAGCAGAAGTGACTAGACAAACCATCATTGCAATTGAAAAAGAAAGGTATGAGCCAACAATTGGAGTTGCTTTGCTGATCTCGAAAGCTTTGGGAGATTCAGTAGAAAACTTATTTTATTTGGAAGATGATGAACAGGAGGATTAAAAATGAGGTTACCTAATTGGTCTTTATTGTTATTCAATATTTCTATGTGTGCTGCCTTTGGTTTTGTAGCAATATCTTCTTATAGTAATGGTGCGCGACTATGGTGGTTATGGGGGTTAATATCAATCTTATACGCATACATAACAATTCATAGATTAATAAAAAGTAAAAAAGAAGGACTGACTTCAAAAGAAATTGTGGAAGATCAACGAACTGTAAGAATGAGGTTAATATCTTGTTCCATTGCATTTATTTATATTTTAATTGTCTTATCAGTTGGTATTTTCTCATTCTACGTAGGGTATTTGACAATTGATCCTGTAATTTATATGGTATTTGCAATTATAACAAGCCTACTTGCTTTTGTTATTGCACAGTTAATTCAAGTATATTTATTCTAATCTTTTTGAGTGTAATAAACCACTTAATAAGTAGGAATACATCTTTTTTCTTTGAGGATATGCTACTTGTACTATCGAGGGTTTTGAAAAAGAAATGTTTTAATTTAGAGGAAGGTTACGTATTGAGTGACTAAGAGCTAAGGGGGAGCAATATGTCTTCATTATTATTTTTTATAGTTCTAATTGCATTAGTAATTTTAATTATTATAAAAAGACAGAACAAAAAGGTAGTCTTAATTTTAACTGCAATATCAATACTGCTTCTTATTGGTGGACTTATGTTTGTAAGGAATATTGTCCAAAATTTCGCACCATAGCTAATTCAAAATTCCGTAAAACTACTTTAAATTATTATTAAAGATATAACGATTAAATAAATTCCTAAAACTAATAATTAATGTACCCCTAGTGAGCTTCTAATAAGTACAGGAACGTTTTTCACTAAAAAGGCAGGTTAGTGAACTTTGTATTAAACCGATAGGTCAGAGTGCCGAGTATAATACTTCCAATCGCATAGGCGGCAAAGAAACTACTACCGACCAATCCAAATTGATCATAGCTCAAATTCAGTTCATTCATAATCGGGTCTGCAGCTAAGCCAAGGACTGACTTATCTGTGTAATTCATAACAGACAATAAGAAAAGCATCGCCAATACTACCCAACGCATCATAACATCCCCCTAAGTTAAACATTAAATTTTCAATCCCTGTACCGTCCCCAACTTTTTAAATTTTGTTACCGCTTTCAAATTAAGTTAGTTCAAATCGCCCCCTTATATGGAATGAGTGACTGTTAAATTTTTTGTTTTGACACCTTGTTTGTTTGGATAGAAAACGAACAAAATGTCAATTTTTTTCGGAATATTCCGATGAAACACATTCTATAAGATTGATAATCTATTTACAATCTAAATTTTCTGACGATTGGAAGTTGAGGAATGAAAATTTTCTTGTTTAACTTGATAGAAAAGGAAAGGGGATATTACTCGAGAATATTGATACGTCGCTAGTTCAATCGAGTTAAATTTGTTTTAAAATCTAGCATTTGTTGCCATTGATTTTTATTGTTTTTATCTGAATTTTCAATAAAAATAGCAATTATAAAGATTTTTTGATTATTTTATGATAATACCAACCACAAACGAAACGGGGTAATATAGGATGGATAATCGTTTATTTCGAAACGCAATGGGGAAATTTGCAACAGGTGTCACGGTGTTAATAACGGAAAATGATGGGGTGCCCCATGGTATGACAGCAAATGGTTTTATGTCTGTCTCACTTGATCCAAAGCTCGTTGTTATTTCCATCGGTCATAAAGCTAAGTTTTTAGAAAAGGTAACCTTTTCGAGAAAATTCTCAGTCAATATTTTAAGTGAAGATCAAGAGCACTATTCGCGTCATTTTGCTGGACAACAAGAACAAGATGTTCAATTTGCAAATTTATCAGGGTTGCCTGTACTTGATGGTGCTATAGCTCAAATTGCATGTGAAGTCGTAAGCGAACATGTAGAAGGGGATCACACTTTATTTATTGGAAAAGTCATCGATTTGCGAATTGAAGATAAAAACCCGCTATTATTTTTTGGAGGGCAATATCGCCAGTTAGCCGAATTAGCCACAGTTGAATCGTAAAGGGGGTATGACGATGGATAGAAAAATTATAGGAGAGCAATTACTTGAAGCAGAACGTTTAAAACAACCAATCGCTCCACTAACGTCGACAACAGAAAACATTTCGGTTGAAGATGCATATGCCATTCAACTTTATCAAATTCGAAAAAAAGTTGATGCAGGGGCAACGGTAAGGGGACTAAAAATTGGTTTAACGAGTAAAGCAATGCAAGAAATGCTGAACGTGTACACACCAGATTACGGCTTTATTTTAGATTCGATGGTGTTTGATGAACATCAAGGTATTTCGGCTGAACCGTTTATTCAACCTAAAGTAGAATTTGAAATTGCCTTTGTGTTGAATAAGCAATTAAAGGGACCCAATGTCACAGTACAAGATGTAATTGATGCAACGGATTATGTTGTACCGGCAGTAGAAATTATTGATAGCCGTATTGCAAACTGGAACATCCGATTTGAAGATACAGTTGCTGATAATGGCTCTTCAGCAGGTACGATTTTAGGGAAAAAACGGACCCGATTATCGGACATTGAGGATATTTCCAATGTGGAGATGACGGTCTATAAAAATGGGGAACTGTTAGACCGAGCAACGAGTGCGGCTGTGCTAGGAAATCCGTTAAACGCTGTCGTTTGGTTAGCGAATGAAGTATGTCATTATGGTGTTTCCATTGAGCCAGGTATGTTTGTGTTATCTGGTGCTCTATCGAAAGCAGTAGAATTTAAAGTAGGGGACGCTTTTGAGGCGGACTTTGGTGTGCTTGGAAAAGTAAGCGTTACCATTTTGAAGGAAGTGGTGAAAAAATGACAAAATTAAAAGTGGGAATTATTGGTTCTGGTAACATCGGTACCGATTTGATGTATAAAATCGAACGTAGTCCTGTGTTAGAAATGAGTGTAATGGTCGGTATTGATCCTACTTCAGACGGTTTAAAACGGGCTAAGGATCGGGGTTATAAAATTATTACGAATGGAATCGATGGATTAGCAAAAAGACTGGACTTAGTAGATATTGTCTATGACGCCACGAGTGCGTATGCCCATCAAAAAAATAGTGATGTGTTAACAGCTGCTGGAAAAAAAGTAATTGATTTAACACCGGCTGCTATTGGTCCATTTACTGTACCGCCAGTTAATTTAAAGGAACATCTAGAAAAATCGAATGTCAATATGGTCACTTGTGGTGGGCAAGCAACGATTCCGATCATCCATGCCATTAATCGAATTGTACAAGTAGAGTACGCTGAAATTGTAGCAACTATTGCGAGTAAAAGTGCAGGTCCTGGTACTCGGGCGAACATCGATGAGTTTACAAGTACTACATCCAAAGCGATTGAAGTAGTAGGTGGTGCAAAGAAAGGGAAAGCGATTATTTTATTAAATCCTGCTGAACCACCAATTATTATGCGTGATGCTGTTCATGCATTGGTGGAAGAAGAGGGACATGAGGAAGCTATTCGAAATTCCATTCAAAATATGGTAGTGGAAGTTCAGTCGTACGTGCCGGGTTATACAGTAAAAGTAGATCCAATTTTTGAAGGAAAAAGAGTATCAGTATTTTTGGAAGTTAATGGGGCGGCTGATTATTTACCTGCATACGCTGGTAACTTGGATATTATGACAGCGGCTGCAGTACAAGTTGGAAATGAAATGGCACGACATTTTATGCGTGAGAAGGAGGCAGCAAAATGAGTCAATCATTAAATATTTTAGATGTATCATTACGTGATGGAAGCCATTCAGTACGCCATTCCTTTACAGTGGAGCAAGTACGTGCGGCAGCAAAGGGGTTAAATGCTGCAGGGGTACGCTATTTTGAAGTAACCCATGGGGATGGTTTAGGTGGTTCTTCATTGCAATACGGTCTTTCCAAAGTAGATGAGTTGAAACTTATTGAAGCGGCGGTGGAGGAAGCAACCTTTTCAGAAGTGTCGGTATTATTAATACCTGGCATTGGAACGAAACAAGACTTACAGGCAGCTGCATCAATTGGAGCAAAAATGGTACGCGTTGCTACTCACGTAACAGAGGCAGATGTAGCGGCTCAGCATATTGGACTAGGCCGTGAATTAGGTTTGAAGACGGTTGGATTTTTAATGATGGCCCATATGACACCGGTAGAGAAAATTGTAGAGCAGGCGAAATTATTCGAAAGCTATGGTGCAGAGGTTGTCTATGTAACTGATTCAGCTGGCGCTTTATTGCCACATGAAGTAACGGCACGAGTAGCTGCTTTAAAAGATACGTTACAATGTGATATTGGCTTCCATGCCCATAACAATTTATCGATGGCTTTAGCGAATACAATTGCTGCAATAGAGGCAGGAGCGAATTACATTGATGGCAGTTTACGAGCACTAGGAGCTGGTGCAGGGAATACCCAAACGGAAGTAATGGTCGCTGTACTCGAAAAACTAGGCTATCAAACAGGCATCGATTTATATAAATTGATGGACGTTGCCAATGAGGTCATCGCACCATTAATGCAGCAACCGCAGGAAATTTCAGGGTCTAGTTTAGTTCTAGGTTATGCCGGTGTCTATTCCAGCTTCTTGCTCCATGCCCAAAAGGCTGCTCAACAATTTGGTGTTGACGAACGAGATATTTTAATGGAATTAGGTCAAAGAAAAACCGTTGGAGGTCAAGAGGATTTAATTTACGAAGTAGCCCAACAATTAGTGAAGGCTTAAAACAAGGAGGATACGCAAATGAAAGTAATCTATGTGAATGAAGCAAACTTACGGGACTTACAGGCGCAAGCAGAAGATGTGGCAATGGCACTCGGATACTTTGACGGTGTGCATTTAGGGCATCAAAAAGTCGTGAAGACCGCAAAAGAACAAGCTTTGAAACATAGTATTTCATTAGCGGTCCTATCCTTTTTCCCTCATCCGAAAAGCGTTTTAATTCCGGGCTTTGAAGTTGCCTATTTAGAGCCCCTTGAGCAAAAAGTCGAAAAGCTGGAGCAGTTAGGTGTTGATCTCTTTTATGTCGTGGAGTTTACAAAGGAATTAGCAAAAGTGGAAGCATATGAGTTTATGCAACAATACGTGTTAGGCTTAGGGGCAAAGGAAATTATTTGCGGCTTTGACTATACATATGGCTACAAAGCGAAGGGGAATGTGGAAACGATTTATCGTCATGTACCATCTCAAATTGGGGTTACGATTGTGGATGAACTAAAGTGGCAAGGACAAAAAATTAGCTCCACCCTCATCCGAAAATATTTAATGGAGAGTAGATTACAAGACATTCCGAGCTTATTGGGGGACTATTATGAAACAAAGTACTGTTGTAAAAATGGTATATTACCAAACTATTCAATGCCTAATTTAGGAAAGTATAAAATTTTGATTGGGACAGATGGTGCAATGTCTGAAGCAATTGCGAAAGTGCAGTCAAAGAAGGAAATTCTTTTACAAACTGACCAACCTCCAATGGATAGTGTATTGACGATTAAATGGTTAGAGAAGATAGGAAGTTAGAAAAGGGGGCAGCTACTTTTGAAACTGTTACGATTTTCAGTAGAGGATAGGGTTCATATTGGTGTTAAGCAAGGAAATAGGATTATCGACTTAACAGCTTATGCAAAAAGTAGGAACTATCCTTTTCCAAACACTATGGAACAAATTATTACGAGTTGGAATAAAGTGTCGGTATTCATTGAGTCTTTAATACCGAATGAAATCGAACGATTCCGGTTAACGGAGGGACAATTACAATTTTTACCTGTTGTCGAGTCACCCGAAAAAATTATTTGTGTAGGGGTCAATTATCAAGAACATGCCGATGAATCCAATTTGGCTGTTTTGGATGATCCAGTCCTATTTAATAAATTCACCAACTCGCTAAATGCCCATCAAAATAACATTTTGATGCCGGCTACATCGAAAGAAAATGATTACGAAGGGGAATTAGTAGTTATTATTGGGAAAGTGGCCCGTAATATTTCAAAAGAAGATGCTCTCAACTATGTGTTTGGATACTCCATTGCTAACGATATATCGTCCCGTGATTGGCAATTCCGTACCCATCAATGGATGTTAGGGAAAGCCATCGATGGCTATTGTCCGGTTGGACCATATATTGTGACAGCTGATGAAATTCAAGATCCCCATCACCTAAACATTCGCACTTATGTAAATGGAGAAATCCGTCAAAATGCCAATACATCACAAATGATTTTTAACTGCGCGGATATTATTTCATACTTATCTGCCCATATGACATTAATGCCTGGTGACGTTATTTTAACAGGTACTCCTGAAGGTGTCATATTAGGTATGGATCCTTCTAAGCGTCAATATTTACAAGCAGGTGATATTGTTGAAATTGAAATTGAAGGTATAGGTCGACTGAAAAATAAATTTGTAAGGTAAACTGGATTTGAAGTATGGCATAATTTCAATTATTTTGAGTTTCTTCTATATAATATATACTTTAAAACTTTTCGGTTATGTTGCTCAACTAACCCCTTTCTGTAGCCACTTTTAATTGCTAAAAAAAGTACCCCATAAGAGAGACTTTTTTTAAATTGTCTGTCTTATAGAGTACTTTTTTCGTTTACAATCAAATGATTATCCGTTTTTGCTGATTGTTTTCGGTGTTGATATAACGTCGGCAACATCATTCCGAAAAGAACTAGAACAATCCCGATAATTTGTATCCATGTTAAAGCTTCATGCAAGACAATAACAGAAACAACAATCGCAACTGGAAGCTCGGTAGCGCTTAAAATGGAAGCTATGCCACCACCAACTTTTGGAACTGCTATTGTAAATAAAATAATGGGTAAAATAATCCCGAAGAATCCAAGGGCTAATCCAAAATACAATAGGCTAGTACTAAATAGTTTTCCAGTCGTAATAATCTCGGGTGCTTGGAAAACAAGTACGATGATCATCGAAAATAATGACATAACTGTCATTCGACCAATTGTTGAAATTCCTTCAACCTGCTTCGAGTTAAATTGCATAAAGCAAGCAAAGCTAAATGCGGCTGCTAAACCGAACGCCCATCCTCTCCAATCTAGTCCACTTAAATCAACATCTAAAATACCAGCAGCTAAAATCGTACCTGCTACTAAAAAGACTAGGGAAATTAGTTCTGGTCTTGTCGGACGGCGGCGGTGAATAATGCAATCTAAAAATAAGCCGATCCAAGTAAACTGGAATAACATAACAACTGCTAGGGAAGCTGGTAAGTAATGTACAGCTTGTCCATATACGATGCCGGTTGTACCAGTTAGGAAACCAGAAATCATGATAACAAAAAAGCCTTTCAACGAGATTTTTGGTAAAGCCCGTTGCGTAATAATGAATAAAATAATAGCCAACATAAAGCCTACCACATATTGACTTGTCACAGCCTCGGCTGTTGTGAAGCCGTGTTCCATGGATAGTTTAATGATGGTGGATAATATCCCGTAAGAGCTTGATCCAATCACGATAAGTAGGGGATATATTAAATTTTTATTCATCTAAACACCTCAATACTTTCAAAGTTAAACTTGTTGCAACAAATTTCTTTGCACTTATTATTAACATCATCATAACAATTACCCCTATAATGAAAAGGACATATGTCCAAAAAGGGGTTTTTTATGTGCAAGTAATTAGAGATTCGATACTTCTTCGTGACAAATTAATGAAATTTAAGCTTCATAAAATTTTTGAACAATATGAGGAACGTCCATTTAAATTACTCGCGTATGCGGAAGGTGAAACGGTTTTACGAGAAGGGGCAGAGGCAGAATATTTACTTTATTTAGTGGAAGGAAGAGTTAAGGCAACATCAAGTGTTGAAACGGGAAAATCGTTATTGTTGCGATTTAATCATCCCCTCGCTTTAATTGGTGATTTAGAACTTGTGCGTCAAATCCCAATACAATCTCAAATAACGGCTGTAACTGAGTGTCTTTTTATCGCTTTACCATTTGATTATATTTATAAAAAGGAAATGGGAAATAATGCGTTTTTGCAAGACCTTTTAAAACATCTAAGTTACAAATTAGAAACGATTACGACATCATCCCGTGTTAATTTGTTAGCATCGGTAGAAAATCGTCTGGCAAGTTTTTTATTATCTATTTCCACACCGGGAAATGAATTTGGAACAGAGCTTCAGACAGGAAATACTAGGGAAATAGCGAATTTACTTGGAACGACCCATCGTCATTTAAATCGGGTTATTCATGATTTAACTGAAAGAGATATTATTGAAAAGACACGTCAAACGATTCGCATATTGAATTATGAGAAGTTAAAAGAATTGTCCCAAGGTCTTAGATATGAGTAGAGGTTCAATTTTAGAAAACATCTGTCGAAAAAGAAATTTATTTTATAGAAAAATGTTTCAGTGCCCCATCTTCATTGTTGACCAAAAAAGAAAATCCTTCTATCAAATAATGAAGGATTTAAGTTTCTATAAATTACATATTGTTATTAACGACGGAAAAGTTATTTATTATCCAATAGAAGCAGACCATTTTCACAATTTAAAGCGTCCGTATGATAGTCATTTTCGGAAAATATAAACGTCCATGGCATGCTTACGTTAGCTGGTACACTTAAAGCAGGGATTGTGAAATTTTTTTCTGCCACAATTTTTTCTAGTGTACGGTAAACTAATGACGTGTTATGAAATGTTAGCGGTCTGTCTGTAAAGTTATGTACTAATACGGTAATTAACAGTTCTTTTTTATAGTTGTATGAAAGTCTGATCGGAGAGAAGTGTACGCCGGAAGTTTTCAATTCCTTCGTTTGTTGAAATAGTTCTTCAATCATACTTCGATCTTGAGTAGATAATGCTTTATTCCAAGATTGTTCAAATTGTAGTTGTTGCATAATGAAAACCTCCTCTTTATGCCAAGTGTAACATAACGGTTTGAAAAACAAAGATTATATCATAAATTTAAACTAATCGTGGTAAAAATATAGTATAATAACATTTTGAAACTATCAGGATATCCTGTAAATATGTATGATAGGTGGAACGTAAGATGAATTACCAAGTTTTATTATATTATCATTATACAACGATTGAAAATCCAGAAACCTTTGCCGAAGAGCATTTACAAGTATGTAAGGATTTAAACTTAAAAGGTCGAGTTCTTGTTGCAAAAGAAGGCATTAATGGAACTGTTTCTGGAACAATTGCAGATACGAATGCTTATATGGATATGATGAAAAATGATCCATTGTTTGAAGGGATTGTGTTTAAAGTAGATGAAGCAGAAGGGCACGCTTTTAAAAAGATGAAATGTCGCCCCCGTCCTGAGCTTGTAAATTTAAGCTTAGAAGACGATATAAATCCAAAAGAGATTACTGGTCGCTATCTATCACCTGCTGAATTTATGGAAGAGATGCAACGGGAAGATACGGTTGTGTTAGATGTACGTAACACTTATGAATACGATGTCGGTCATTTCCGTGGGGCGATTCGTCCTGAAGTCGAAACATTCCGGGACACTCCAGCATGGGTACGGGCAAATAAAGAATTATTCGAAGGAAAACGGGTATTAACTTATTGTACAGGCGGTATCCGTTGTGAAAAATTCTCCGGCTGGTTAAAACGGGAAGGAATCGGGGAAGATGTAGGACAATTACATGGTGGGATTGCAACATATAGTAAAGATCCGGTTGCTAAAGGTCAATTATGGGACGGACAAATGTACGTTTTCGATGAGCGGATTACTGTACCGATTAACCAAGTAGAACATGTCGTTGTCGGAAAAGATCATTATGACGGTACACCATGCGAACGTTATATTAAGTGTGCGAATCCTGAATGTAACAAACATATTCTTGCATCGGAAGAAAATGAAGCGAAACATCTTGGTGGATGCTCATTAGAATGTGCAAAACATCCACGCAATCGATATATTGCCAAACATAATCTTTCCGAAGAATATGTGAAAGAAGTTATGGAACAATTGGAAGAGCGGTTTGGGACCTCTGTATAATTGAATACTTTGTTTAAGTAAAGCAGCGAATGAATGAATTTGGCTACAAATTTATTCATTCGCTTTTTGTAAAAGGAATTATAACAAACAGTTATGATGTCGATATATCGGGAATATAATAGGTTGTACAGTGATCGTCTCATTTCGGATTGCATGACTTGTAGCTGCTTCTGACTGTTTGAGGACAGAAAATGATGCGAAGGAAGTGTAATGTTGGCGATTTCCAACCCTCAGTATGCCTTTTTAGAGGCTGATTACATGAATCCAAATTTAAATCGCTTCTTACCTAAACTTAAAGATTGTTCAGAAAAGGTAGACGATAGGGAACAACACGAAGATCTTTCCGAAACATTACTTAAAATGATTCCAACGAACGTTTATTTAAAAGTAAACTGGCTATCTTATTTTGTGAATAGTAGATATTTATTTTATTGTAATTCTGTTGATAGGAGAGGGATATTTATTCTGAAAACCCTTAACCTTATTCCTTAGCTAATAATGGAGCTAAAACATAGTTGGTGGAGAATCACTTACAACCTTGATTTAAACGAGGTTGTAAGTGGTTTTTATGTTTAGAAAATTCAATTTGATTATTTGTGTACAAAGAAATAATATATGTTTACAAGGAAAATTCTTTCGAAACAGAGAGGATGGTTCATATGTCGCAAACCGTAACAATTCGTTTTTCAGATGAGGAATATGCCTATTTAGAAGATGTGACAAAAGAGGCGGAGCAATCTATCGGTACAGTTATTAAAGATATGCCTTTGTCAGAAAGGATTCGGACAATGCAGCCTTTTATAGAAAGAATAATAGCGAAGAATTGGACTGGGATTAAAATTATACTTCTATAAAAAAGATACCAGTATGTTTCCCTTTTTCAATTTCTATAAAAATACAACATTTACAAAAATTCACCTTCATGGTTTACTTATAAAGTCAACAAAGAATAAAAGAAGGTGATTTGATGAATGAACAAGAACAACAAAAATTAAATCCGTTTTTATCGGTTTGGTTACATCCGAAAAAAACAGCAAGATATGTAATGGATCATAAGGGGATTCCTTATTCGCTTTTCATCATTATTATCGGATATATCGGCGTATTCTGTGCATCAATAATTGATACAGAACTTTATCCATTTTTTCCAATTTGGGGAATATTAATCTTACTTATTTTCTGTTCAGTGTTTTTCGGAATTATTTCTAATGCATTCTATTCCTTAATTGTTTGGCCGATAGGGAAAATGTTTAAAGGAGTTGGAACATATCAGGAGATATTTAAAGGATTATCCCTTATTTCAATTCCTTATGTGATTTTAATTCCTTTTTATATTATTTGGATGTTTACTGATCCATATAGTTTATTTACTCCGGATGTTGAAGGTAGTAGTTTACTCCTAGTTATTATTACGCTTTTGTTAACAGTTGTAGTAACGGTTTGGTGCATTGTCATTTCCGTTGCGGTTATCGCAGAAGCACATCAAATTTCAAATTGGAAAGCTTTCTTTACCCTATTAATACCGACTGTTATTTTTACGATTTTATTTATTATCGTTTTCATTTTTCTCGCTATAATTGGAATAGCAATCGGTTCATTTTTCGCCTACTAGCAGAGATATTCTGCTAGTTTTTTTGTTTTAAAAGAACAATGTATGACGAGTTATGACAGTAAACAATTAGGAATATAATACATTACACAGTAAAAAACATTTCGGATTGCATGACATGTAGTTGTTTCAAAAGGATTGGGAAAATTATACGAAGGAAGTGTAATTTTGGCGATTTCAAATCCTCAATATGCCTTTTTAGAGGCTGATTACGTGAATCCTAACTTGAATGAAGCCATTTGGGAACTGCAAGATTCTTCTGAAAAAGTAAACAACAATGGACTACTTGTTGATGCTCAATCTAACGCTCGTTTTAAAATAATTCCAACGAACATCTATTTAAAATTAAATGCGTTGTTTCCTTACCTTCATATGGTACCGATAGATATGTATTGTATTGTAATGTTGTTTATAGGAGAGGGGTTTTTACTTAAATAAACCCTATCCTTTTTCAGAACGATATTGTAAAAGTAGAATCTTTTTTGTACTTAAAGTGAACAATTAAGGTTGAAATAATTGATAAAAATTTTTATTTATGCTATAATTTACAATTAAATTAGTAATGTATATAATAAGATTCTCCTGGCCAGGGGAATCTTATTTTTTTGGGAGGAAAAGGGTTGAATAATAATGAAGCAAGTTTAACTTCCTTAATATCTGCTTTTAGTAGAGCGTACCATAGTAAATTTGATGAACCAAAAATATTTGAAGATTTTATCGCAGCGGATTTAATTACCGAAAAAGAATTTGCAACGATTCGAGAAAACATGATTAATGGAATACAATTTTTTAATAATGAAATTGCACATCAGTTTCAAAATCAACCAGATGAAATACTAAAATGGATTACGCAAGTACAACTTTCCCCAACGCCTTTAGCTCGTGCTGCCTATTGCGAAAATATATTACAAAATGAAATTCTACTTGGCGTTCAACAATATGTGATTTTAGGAGCTGGGTTGGATACTTTTTGTTATCGGTATCCCCATTTAAATGGGCGTCTAGAAATATTTGAAGTGGATCATCCAACTACACAAGACTTTAAAAAAATAAGATTAACAGATACTCACTATCAAATTCCAAAAAATCTTCATTTTGTTTCAATGGATTTTACGAAATTATATAATACCGAAAAGCTTGTTGGAGTAGGGTTTAATGAAAAACGTAAAACTTTCATAAGTCTTTTAGGTGTTTCTTATTATTTAACAAAAGAGGAATTTGCTAAGTTGCTAATTGAACTTTTTGCAAAATTACCAAAGGGAAGTTCAATCGTTTTTGACTATGCAGACGAAAAGTTATTCGAAGAAAAAGGTGTGTCAAATAGAGTTCAAAATATGGTTCAAATGGCTTTAGCCAGTGGAGAGCCAATGAAATCGTGTTTTTCTTATGAAGAAATGGAGAAATTATTAGAAGACGCAAATTTACTTATTTATGAACATTTATCACCAGATGCAATCCAAAATCAATTCTTTAGTAATCGAACAGACTATTTATCTGCATTTGAAACGATTCATTACATTCATGCTGTAAAAAAATAGTATTTATTTAAAAGGATAGGTAAATATAAATCAATGAAAAAGAGGCTGTTCTTTAAAGTTTCTACTTTATTGAACAGCCTCAATAGATTTATGGAATGGCATAGACTTCTACTGTGAAGCTTTCTCCATTTGTATTTTCCGGATTGGCGATGTAAAGATTATCTCCAGTTACAACGTCTGTCTCCGACTCGGATTGAAGATCGTTTAATATCGTAGGATCGACGTCAAAACTAATATCTTTCATAACATCGAACTGGACATTAGTTGGTCCATCGATGACTTTCCACTGTAGCTTTGTCGCGTAAGACGGGATATTTTGAATAGAGAAATTATCGCTTGAACGATGGTCCTGATCTTCTTGTGGCTGACCTTCAGAACGGATTGTCGCAATTTTTTCGGGAGCTTCGACCTCAACTTGGAATGGGTCCCCGTCTAATACACGGTCATAAGCATACCATGCGCCTAGCCATCTTCCCGCAGCCTCATTGGAGTCCGCTGATATAAGTCTTATAGAGAAATTATCTGATCCATTTGTGGAAGATCCTTGCCATGTTGAAGCAAAAGGAAACTCATCACATTGTTTACCGGTCCGGTCTTCATTTGCAAATTCTCTTGCACAGACACGGCTAGTCTTTGATCTATTACGATTGTATTCTGTCTGATGCCGTTTTGAATACATACGTGTTAATGTATTATCCCCGACTCCTCCTGGTATTTGTTTTCCAATCATTTCAGGTTTTGTTTGTTCTGGATGATCCATTGCAAATTTCCAATGCTCACCAGCTTCTTTTAACATTTCAAATTCTGGTTTCGTAATGGGTACATTGAAAATAGGCGTTGCATTACTGAATACAGCTCCTTGCCAGTAATATTGATCAGGGAAAACAAACATATAATTAGCAGAATCAAAACGAACTTTCTGTTTAATACCATCAATACTTTCTTCAAATTTCCTTGCTTTATGGGTAAAGGTAAGCTTCGGCCAAAATTCCATATACCCAATCTTATCTGGATTGTCTGCATTTGCTTCAGGGGCTTCTGAAGTGAAAATTTCTGTACTATAGTTTGTGTTTTTACATTGGGCAATCGTTCGTTCCGTTGCCGGATAGTCGGGATCCTCTTGACAGTCTCCTACATTCAGTTTTGATTCACATACCATATCAATTTTTAATTTTGCACCGTTTAAGGCTGGATCGGTTACTTGTATATCTTCAATCGTATAAAAGACCCTCATTTTTCTGCTTTGGTTGGAGCCATAGCCTATTTCAGTAAATTGAAATTGTACGCCTTCGTAATCACAAATCGGCCCTATACATTTAACTGGAACTTGATATGTTGCAACATGAGACCAGCAAAAGGAGTAACGGTTTTTAATATATCCGGTTTCGGAACTGCTTTCTGGGTGTCTTTGGCATTCGTCGGTTGTTTGGATATGATCATAGTCAAAGGCAGGGGGTGCCCATTCGCCTTCTGCAGTTTTAATTGGAGGAGCCAAGTTTACTCTATATGTTGTTTTGCTTTGTTGATCTTCTTTCATTAATTCGTTTAATGGCTGGATACCTTCTGTTTTCTGAAGCTGATCTTGCTTGATTCCAAGGTCGCCAATGGGCTTTCCTTCTTCCATCAATTCGGTAACTTTTTCAACCATGTCTTTTGGAACCCAATAACCTCCACCTTCTGCTTTTGATTCTGCTTGAGTTGGTGATACCATTCCGATAGACAAAAATAGAGCAAGGACAACTAAAAGAGACTTCCTATAAAACCTAGACATCCAATCCCTCCAAGTTTTTAATAGTATGAAATTCTTCTTCACAAATAAAAGAGGCAACAAACAACCTTTATAACTTCGATGACATCTAAGTTGATGTCAGAATACTACAAATTATAATACTATACAATAATAAATAAGGAAAATAAATCCAATAACCTATCCTACTAGGAAATATGTGTTATAGAAAGAACGTATAATTTCATCATGTTTTTCAACTATCATCTCCATTTCTTAGATGAAGGAAAATTAATTTTTATATTGATACGCTATGTGAAATAGAACAGATTCCCTATTAAGAAATCTATTTTCATTTTCACTCAAAAGCAAACTAGGAAAGAAGAAAGTAGAATTAGACTTTTTATGAAAATATCATTTGATAGTTGTGAGCGGAAAGTGTTTCCTAGACCACAAAATAGCGTAAAGCTATAATGAAATAGGAATAGATCGAAAGAGAGGGATTTCCTGTTATGAATTATTTTGAAGCGTTGAAAAATCGTCGTTCCATCCACTTTTTAGAAGATGTGGCAGTAGTTCCAGATGAACAAGTAATTGAAATTGTTGAAACGGCATTAAATCATGTGCCAACGGCTTTTAATGGGCAAGAGACTCGTGCAGTTGTAATTTTTAATGATGAACATAGAACGTTATGGAATCGTGTAGAGGAAGTGGCGAGGGCAAAGAATGGAGACCGAGATTTTTCACGTACCGAGTCTCGTATTAATGGGTTCCGTAATGGCCATGGAACGATTTTGTTTTTCCAAGATACGGCTATTACAAAAGGATTCCAAGAAAAAATGCCAAATTTACATAATGAATTTGATGTTTGGGCGCAACAAAATCAAGGAATGTTACAATATGCTATATGGACTGGTTTAGAAGCAGTCGGTTATGCAGCATCCTTGCAACATATGGAAGTACCATTAAAAGAAGAATGGAATATTCCTTCAACATGGACATTAATCGCCCAGATGCCCTTTGGTAAACAAAATCAAGAATTAACAGAGAAACATATTGTGCCTGTGAAAGAAAAGTTAATTGTAATTCGATAACAAACGATCTAAACGGATTCTGAAATATGGAATCCGTTTTTTTATTTTCTGCAGAAATCAAGAGGGGAAAGTTTTATATATCAGTAACTCTTACCTGAATGATTGGTGACCAAATTAGTAGTTCAATAGATGTTTAGGTGCTAAAAGGACTATGGACAAAAAACGTTTTTCCTAAAATTAGGAAACTTATTACATAATTAGAAAAAGTATAGTATTATAGCTTTGGTTAAAATCTAATTTTTCATAAAAAAGATTGTTTTTTTAGATGTAATTATAGAGGTCGAACCGATATAAAATTAATATCTGTGAAAAGGAGGGTTTTGATGAAACTTGATGAGTATAGAAGGCTTGCGGCAGAACAGGAAGATTGGGCACCAGGATGGAAATCGATAGATTCGGTTTTTGATAACCTCTATCCTAACCAAAGTCCAGCCCATTACGGAACATTGTTACATTCTCGTGCCATTTTTGGTGGTGATGAATATTTAGATGGATATAGTATTTATGATTCACCAAAAGGATTTAAACATTTAGTTACCTACGGAATGACAGAACTTTATACAAATGAAGAAGCATTCGGTGGTGAGTGGAGTCGCTGGGGCTATGAAATGACGATAAAGCTTAAAGAACAAACAAATGATGAATGTATGTGGGCCATTGATATGTTATCTAACCTTGCAAGATATACTTTCACTCAAAATCGATTTTTTGAGCCATTGCAATTTATAGCAGGAAATGGTAGTTCTCTTCATATAGGGACGGATTCCAATATTACAGCTTTATTAGTCGTGAATGATACTGAAGCTGAAGGGATTAATACGGTTCATGGTAAAGTGGAATTTATGCAATTAGTTGGTATTACACAAAGAGAATTAGAACTATTAATGGAAAATCGAAAGAAAGCAGATGTTCTTATTGAGGAGATGAAGAAGGATAACCCGTTTTTAATAACAGATATGAAAAGGACCGATTCTTATTTATAATAGTTTAAAAGACTTCAATTTGAAATTTTAACTTCAGGAATATTTACTTACTATAGACTGAATGTTAAAATAAATCGGTCTAAACAAATACCTTTTTAAGGAAAAATTAACAATTAGGAGGAATGAAATGTCGGTACCCCCAAATTTTGAAGATTCATCAACAAACAGCGTAGAGGAAGAACGTATAGCTATAGAGGAACAAACAATAAATGAAGAAACGCCGAATGAGTACGGATTGAAGTATTGGTTAATTACACTTCTTCTTTTAGCGATTCCTTTTGTAAATATTGGATTTATTATTTACTGGGCATTCTTTGAAAAGAAGGAACCTCGTAAATCATTTACAAGAGCATATTTAATCATTTTTGGAAGCTTTTTTGTACTTTATATGTTATTAATAGCAGTATTTTTCTTCTTTTTTGCCATGGCTTATTTCCAAGATCCATATGAGTATTTTGGTGAGTCTACAAATAAGTATAGTGATGAATACGGTTATAGCGAAGACTATGAATACACTGAAGATTATTTATATGAAGATTCGTATTTGCCAACAAGTTATTATGATACAAGTGTAGTAAATGGTGTGGAAATAGCGGATAGTTGGACTGAACTTAATTATGATTATGAATGGGAACTATTTGTCGACCTATACGTTTCCGGTGAACAAGAAGTAAATGAAATTAAGTTAAAGGTAGAGCAAGTAGACATTGATGGTACAGTTTTAAATACTTCCTATGAGACATTCAATGAGCGTTATTTACCTGGTAATAACTATCAAGTTCAACTAGATTTAACAGATAGCTATGATCCGAATGTAGCGGAACTTTGGATAAGTATTGTCGGTGAAAATGATTTAAATAATCTTTAATGAAAAGAACGATAAAAGTAGATGTATCGGTACATAAATGTAGCATTTTTTATTCCAATACATAAAGTTTATTTAAAGTAAAAATCCCACACCTTGCTTTGAGGTAGTGGGATTTAACCGTTATAAAGTTATAATTCTTCTTGGAAATAAATTTTGTAAAATTTTCGATTTGTCCCTTCATCATAACCAATTTCAATGAGCTCGTCGACTTGTTCGATGTTTTGGACATTCACTTGTATTTCGATATTGGAATCAAGTTTTATTTTCCGTTTATACGTTTTTTCTACCTTTTCAATAGCTGTTTCAGATATAACGGTTTCATATGGTTTGACAGTATTGACAATGATATCTTTTTGAGCGGGATCCACTTTTTCAAATACTGTATCAATATAATTATCTACTTGAAATTCCTCTTCATTTCTAAAATAATCGAGGGTTTTATTTAATAAACCTAACTTCTCTGTATTGGAATAACTTTCTTCTTTTAAAATATACTTTTTACATTCTGTTAATGCTAAATTCGTTTTATGGTAATGTTCATCAGCCACTTTAATTTTTAAAAAACGCTCTTGCCAATAGACGACATCTTCTTTTCGTTTTGTTTTAATAAAGACGATTGGAGCTTCATCCGCTCCCATATCGACGATAACGGCCATATTATTTATTTTCTTTGTGTTTATGCCATCAATACCATTTACAACAAGTTTGTTTTCTTCATTTTCACATCTAAAAATAGTTCTTTTTCATCGATTTTGACAATTGCTAATACCTTTTTTGCACCAGTTGGCATCATACAATTTTCAAATAGACCGATAAATAATTCGCCACCTTTAATGTTTGGATGCTGGGAGGCACTTTGTAAATGGGTAGCAATATTTTTCGACTGTTCTAGAAAACCATCATCTTGGTCAAAAATTGATTTCACATAAGTATATATTTCGTTTAATCCGAGATCCGTTTCATGGAAAAATTCGTATGGTTGTTCAAAATCGATTTTATGAAAAGCTAATTGAGTAAAGGCTGCTTCCAGCATCATTTCTGGTTGAGGATACACTTCTTCGCCTGTTAAAAGGGTATCTGCTACATAATGGATAATATATTTCGATAATTGACTTTCACTAACATCTAGCATTATCTTCACCTTCTCATCTAAAGTTGTCGATAATCTACCATAACATAATTTCTAGACTATGAATATATCACAATAATATTTACTTGTGACCTTTTATAATAGAGGGCTTTTATAAAGTTAGAGAGAAATAAAATAGTATCGTTCCTTGAGGAGTGGTGATAATGATCAGAGCTATTTTGTTCGATTTAGATGGGACGTTACTCAATCGTGATGAGTCGGTGAAATATTTTGTTGAAAATCAATATGACCGGTTTTGTACAAACTTTGAATTCATTTTAAAGGAGATGTACACAAAGAGATTTCTGGAACTCGATAATCGAGGATATGTCTGGAAAGATAAAGTATACCAAAAGTTGACAAGGGAAATGGATATAAACAAAGTAGCGTGGCAAGAGTTGTATGAAGATTACATTACTGAATTTACCATTATTGCATTCCTTTTCCTCATCTCAAAATGATGTTAGAGGAATTAAAAAGGAACAACCTTTTATTAGGTATCGTGACAAATGGAATGGGACAATTTCAAATGGCAAATATAAAGGCACTAGAAATTGAAGAATATTTTCAAACAATTATTATCTCAGAATGGGAAGGGAAAAAAAGCCTCATCCTAAAGTATTCAAAAGAGCAATGGAGAAACTAGACGTTTCCCCTTGCGACTGTGTATTTGTTGGTGATCATCCTCTCAATGATATCGACGCTAGCCAAAAGGTAGGGATGAAGACCATATGGAAAAAGGATTACACTACTTTTTATGTGAACGCAGATTATACAATAGATAATTTAGCAGAAATTCCTCTTATTATTTCCAATTTAAATAATGGGGAGGGGAAAAAAAGGATGTTCTTTCATTTTGATTGAAAAATAGGCTATAATCATTCTGATTGGAATAAAAATGCGTGGATTATTATCGTTTTGATTAATTTTCTCGTATAATACGCATAAATAGAAAGTTGGATGGAGGAGATGAAGTGGATCAAATCGATAAAAATATTTTGTCGCTTTTAACTGAAAATGGGCGTTTATCTTATGTAGATATCGCGAAAGAATTAGGTCTATCCCGGGTTGCTGTCCGTGAACGGGTTGCTAAACTAATGGATGATGGCGTAATCGAGCAATTTACCGTTGTCATTAATAGCTCGAAAGTAGGGAAAGAGGTTTCTGCATTTTTTGAAATAGACTGTGAGCCAAGTTCCCTCGTTCGAGTAGCGGAAGCATTGGCGGAAAATCCAAGTGTGGCCAGCTGCTATCAAATGACGGGACCTTCTACATTACATACCCACGTATTAGTTGATAATTTTCCTGCTCTTGAACGATTCATCAATGAAGAATTATATGCATTAGACGGAATTACCCGAGTTGAAAGTCATATTTTGCTTCGACGATTTAAAAGTAGACGTGGTTTAAAATTATAATAATTTTTAAAACTCATCGTAGATTACGATGGGTTTTTTATATCTTACATTTTGTTTTACAAACATAGGTAAATGGAAACATTTCGTAAGTCGAAAGGTATGAAGAATTATGAAAAGCCTATTTCTATCGCAATGTAAACCTTTTCAGTTTCCGAACAAAAATTAATGTTATGGGGAAAAATAGTAACTTTTCGGAAGTATTTTGCTGCTAAAACTATCAAAAAGTAGAATGATTAGATAGAATTTTTAAAAAAATCTATATTTTTTGTAGATTTTTAAATTTCTATGGCGTATAATCGTTTTTAAATTATTCAGAACATTAAGTAAGTGAAATTGAAAATTTGGTTTACAAATGTTCGAAAAGGAGGCTGTTAAATGATTGCAATGATTGTCCGTAGGTTTTTTCAATTGATTTTCTTATTATTTGGAATTACCTTCTTAGTTTTTTCTTCTATGTATCTTGCACCTGGAGACCCAGCTTCTATGATTGGAGGGCCAACTGCAACAGAAAGCGATCTAGAAGCCATTCGAGATGATTTAGGATTGAATGATCCTTTCCTCACTCAATACGGTCGCTACATAGCCAACTTAGCTCAAGGAGATTTAGGATTCTCCTATCAAACCCGCCAGCCAGTTGCTGAGGCTATTGCTATTCGATTTCCAAACACATTAAAGCTTGCCGTCGCCAGTATGATTATTGCGATTATAATTGGAATCTTCGCTGGTTTAATTTCAGCATTGAAGCACAATAGCTGGTTGGATGTCACTTCGACTACCTTTGCCCTCGGAGGAATTTCCATTCCAAACTTTTGGTTAGGTTCCATTCTTATTTTAATCTTTTCCGTTAATCTTCAATGGCTCCCGGTAGCGGGATTGTCAGATCCGTGGTGGACAGCAGAAGGAATCAAACAGCTCATCTTACCAGCCATAACGCTCGGAACCGGTTCGGCAGCGATGATTGCCCGAATGGTCAGGTCTTCGATGCTTGAGGTTGTTCGTGCTGATTATGTGCGAACGGCAAGAGCGAAAGGCGTGAAAGAGCGCAGTGTTATTTGGATTCATACTTTAAAAAATGCGATGATTCCTGTCATTACAGTAATTGGTTTGAATTTCGGTGCATTGTTAGGTGGCACGATTATTACTGAGAAAGTGTTCGCTATTAATGGGGTTGGGCGTTTAATGATTGATGCGATTGCAGCCCGCGACTTCCCGATGGTACAAGGATCTGTATTACTAGTCGCAACTTTATTTGTTCTAGTAAATCTGATCGTCGATATTGTTTATACGTATATTGATCCAAGAATTAAATATCAGTAAGAAAGGGGGATGACAATGGCTGAAACGGTAGCTTTAACAAGTATTAAAAAAGAAAAGAAGAAAGAAAAAACCTTTATCGTCATTACGAAACGATTGTTAAAAAATAAACTGGCAGTTGCTGGTTTAATTATTATCGCGCTCCAAATCGCCATGGCAATATTTGCCCCGTTTATTACTTTTCATGATCCGGTAAAGCAAAACTTAAATTTAAGTGAGCTTCCGATGTTTAGTGAAAATCATTGGTTAGGAACAGACAATTACGGCCGTGATGTATGGAGCCGAATTGTATATGGAGCACGTATTAGTTTAATCGTTGGGATTGTTGCCGTAACTTTAGGACTTATCGGTGGCGTTATCCTCGGGATGCTCGGTGGTTATTATAAAAAACTAGATGGCTTGATTATGAGAATAGTAGATTTGTTGTTCTCATTCCCAGGTATTTTACTTGCCATGCTGATTATTGCCATTTTAGGAACAAGTTTAATCAATGTGGCCATTGCTATAAGTATTTGGTCAATCCCTACTTGTGCAAGAATTGTTAGAGGTTCCGTTCTTTCCATTAAAGAAAAGGAATATATCATGGCGATGAAATCGTTAGGAGCTTCGGACTTACGCATTATGTTCAAACATATATTGCCAAACGCCTTTGCTCCAATTATTGTATTTGCCACAATGCGGATGGCAACAGCCATTCTTTCTACGGCTTCACTAAGTTATTTAGGATTAGGGGCTCAGCCGCCAACGCCTGAATGGGGGGCGATGATTTCCCAAGGACAAGCATTTATGTGGACTTCCCCCCACTTAACAATAATACCAGGTATTGCCATTATGTTAACCGTGTTTGCCTTTAATGTAGTGGGTGATGGATTACGCGATGCCATTGATCCAAATATGGATATTCAATAAAACAAACGGAGGAATGAAAATGAAGAAAAATTGGTTCTTAATGTTTACCCTCATTACGGCTCTATTATTAGCAGCCTGTTCGAGCGATGATTCATCATCTCAATCAAGCAATGAATCTAGTGGAGGTTCGAAGGAAGTTGAAAGTTTAACGTATGCTTCTTTAACAGATGCAGTTGGTTTAAGCCCGATTATGACAAATGACTCAGCATCTTCTAACGTTATTGAACATGTTTATGAAACTCTTTTTGAAAGAGATGCAAAAACGATGGAAATTAAACCATTATTAGCTGAATCCTATGAAAACCCAGATGAACTTACTTGGGTAATCAAATTAAAACAAGGAATTAAATTCCATGATGGAACAGACTTCAATGCAGAAGCAGTGAAATATACGTTTGATAAACTACGAGATCCAGCAACAGCAGCACCTCGTGCAAGTTTACTAGAACCGGTAGATACAATTACAGTTATTGACGATTACACAGTTGAAATTAAAACGAAATATCCATACGGACCATTTTTAGCAGCTTTATCCCATTCGAATGCAGCGATTGTTAGTCCAACAGCTGATCAAAAGCAAGATTTAATGAAGGAACCAGTTGGGACAGGTCCATTTAAGTTTGTTAGTTGGACACCAGGTGACCAAGTTGTATTAGAAGCTAATCCTGAATATCGTGATGGCCCACCGGCAGTGAAAAAGTTCATTTTAAAAGTTGTTCCAGAAGTATCCACAGCAATTTCTATGTTACAGGCAGGGGAAGTACAATTTATTGACAAGCTTCCAACTGAACAGTTAAGCCGGATTGAGGGGATGAAAAATGTTAATGTCGAAAAAGTAAATGGTACAGGAGAATACTATTTAACATTCAATTTCTCCCGTCCTGAAAATCAAGATCCTGAGTTTAGAAAAGCGGTAGCAAGTGCTATCGATCGCGATGCATTTATTTCAAAATTAAATGGTTTAGGTGTAAGAAGCGACAGTGTCATCGGACCTCAAGTGTTTGGTTATAAAGATACTGCTGATAATGCTGGAACACCATATGACTTAGAAACAGCAAAAGAATTAGTAAAGAAAAATGGTTATGATAAACGTCCGATTACGTTACTTACTGCTAACCGTGGAAACTTCGTATTAATGGCTGAAGTTGTTCAAGCTCAATTAGCGGAGGCAGGATTCGATGTTCAAATTGAAACGATGGAATGGGCAGCATTTTTAGATACTGCAAGAGCGGGAAATTATGACCTTACATTCTTAAGTTGGTCAAACGTAACTGCAGATGGTTCTGAATTACTTTACCCTAACTTCCATAGCGATAATGTTGGTTCATCAAACCGTGCCCAATATAGTAATCCAGAATTCGATAAACTGGTAGAAGCGTCAAGAACGACGACAAATCAAGAAGAACGCTTAACGATTTTAGATCAAGCAAATCGATTAATGCTTCAAGATGATGCGGTAGTCGTAATGTATCACGACGTTGTAACAGCAGCATTGAGTAGTAATTTACAAGGGCTAATTCTTGATCCGACTGGGAAATGGGATATTTCTGCTGTAACAGCAAAATAGTTGAAAAGTTAACGGGACAAAAAGGGAACAAACTTAACTTGTCCGGTCGGTTAATGAACAATGGGTTGGATACACCACTTACAGATTGTTCACACACCTTTACAAGTAATGCAGAAAGTAGGGTTACATTATGGGAGAGACATTACTGGAAGTCAAAAACATTGTGACGGAATTTCGCACAGCAGACGGACAACTTCCCGCTGTGCGAGATGTCTCCTTTTCATTACAAAAAGGAGAAACACTGTGCATTGTCGGTGAATCAGGTTGCGGTAAAAGTATTACTTCTCTCTCGGTAATTGGACTATTACCTAGCAATGGAAAGATTACGAGTGGAGAAATTCTTTATGAAGGCAACCCAATTCACAATTTACCACAAGAAAAAATGCGTAAAATACGCGGTAATAAAATTTCAATGATATTTCAAGAACCGATGACTGCTTTAAATCCGGTACTTACAATTGGTTATCAAATTCGGGAACCGTTAATGATTCATCATGGGTTATCGAAATCAGAAGCAACAAAACAAGGGATTGAATTGCTAAAACAAGTAGGGATTCCTTACCCGGAAAAACGGATGAATCAATACCCCCACGAACTGAGTGGAGGAATGCGTCAACGGGTTATGATTGCTATTGCTTTATCTTGTAATCCAGGATTGTTAATTGCGGATGAACCGACGACCGCATTAGATGTTACGATCCAAGCTCAAATTCTTGATCTCATTAAAGCTTTAAAAGAAAAGTACAACATGGGTGTCATGATGATTACCCATGATATGGGTGTTGTAGCCGAAGTTGCTGATTTGGTTATGGTGATGTATGCAGGGAAAAAGGTTGAAGAAGGAACGGTTGAAGAAATCTTTAATAACCCAAAGCACCCTTATACAATAGGTCTTTTAAATTCTGTACCTAATGTAGACGATCCAGATTTTGAATTGGAATCGATTCCTGGATCTCTACCTAGTCTAAATGAACAAATCACTGGATGTCGATTCCATACGAGATGTCAATTTGCAACGGATATTTGCCGGACAAAAGAGCCGACAGTATATGAAGTATCAGCAAGTCATAAAGTGAGCTGTTGGTTAACGGAAGAGGGGGTGAACAAATGAAAGTCGCTTTAGAAAAAACATCGCCAAAAGAAAATACTGATTCAAAGGTGCTCCTAGAACTCCAAGGCATTAAAAAATATTTTCCTATTAAAGGTGGCGTTCTGCAACGGAAACAAGGCGATGTCAAAGCGGTGGAGAATGTTTCCCTTAAGCTTTTTGAAGGGGAGAGTTTAGGAGTAGTAGGTGAATCGGGGTGCGGAAAATCAACATTAGGTAGAGCTATTTTAGGATTAGAAGAGTTAACCGATGGTAAAATCTTTTTTCAAGGTACTGAAATTCAAGATTTAAAGAGAAAAGAAAAGCTTCGGTTTGTAAAACAAATGCAAATGATTTTCCAAGATCCCTTTGCCTCATTGAACCCCCGTCAACGAATTGGTCATGCGTTGGAGGAAGTGTTCACGATGCATACAGACATGTCGGCAAAGGAAAAAAGGGAAGCGGTCATTAGTTTATTAGAAGAAGTTGGATTAAAAGAGGATCATTTTTATAAATATCCCCATGAATTTAGTGGGGGGCAACGTCAACGGATAGGTATTGCCCGTGCCATTGCCTTAAATCCTTCCTTTGTCATTTGTGACGAAGCGGTTTCGGCCCTTGATGTGTCCGTTCAAGCTCAAGTATTAAAGTTGTTAAAGACATTACAGGAGAAATATCAGCTTTCTTATTTGTTCATTTCCCATGACTTAGGTGTCGTACGTTATTTCTGTGATCGGGTGCTTGTTATGTATTTAGGTAATACGGTGGAACTTGGTACAGTAAAAGACTTGTTTGATAAGCCTCTTCATCCATACACGCAAGCATTATTATCGGCGATTCCAAGACCTACCGTTAATCGGAATCGTTCGAGAATTCGTCTTCAAGGGGATTTACCAAATCCGGCAAATCCGCCTAGTGGTTGTCCGTTTCATACGAGATGTCCAATTGCAACGGAAAAATGTTCAGCTGAAAAACCGGAGTGGAAAGAATACGGACCAAATCATTTTGCTGCCTGTCATTTTGCAGGTCAGTCTATATTGTAAAGAAAACTCCTCCTACGAAAATAGTAGGGGGAATATTAGTTTCGTAGTAAACTATATTTAAACAAATGAAACTTGGTACTATGTAGTTGAATGTTGTTTATAGGAGGAATGTTTATGGATTATTTATTTCACCCATTTGCATCAAAACGACATACCGTTTTTGCTAAAAAGGGGATGGTGGCTACTTCACAGCCATTAGCAGCACAAGCAGGATTAGAAATTTTACAAAAGGGTGGGAATGCGATTGATGCAGCCATTGCGACAGCGGCTGCTTTAACTGTTGTTGAACCGACTTCAAACGGAATCGGTGGTGATGCTTTTGCGTTAGTATGGATCAAAGATCAATTGCATGGATTGAATGCTTCGGGTCCTTCTCCACAATCTATATCAGCTCATGCAGTTAAGGAGTTAGGGTTTGACAAAATGCCAGTACATGGTGTTATTCCGGTTACCGTTCCGGGTGTCCCAGCTGCATGGGCGGCATTGGCAAAACGTTTTGGGCGTCTACCATTATTAGAATCATTAAAACCAGCAATCCGCTATGCGGAAGAAGGATATCCGTTAACGCCGATTTTAGGGAAATATTGGCGTATCGCCTATAACAAATTTAAAACGACTTTTGCAACAGAAGAATTTGATGCATGGTTTGAAACTTTTGCTCCAAATGGAAGAGCCCCTGAAATAGGGGAAGTTTGGAAATCACCGGGTCATGCTGCAACACTGAAGTCAATTGGGGAAACGGAAGGCCGCTCCTTCTATGAAGGAGAACTTGCTGATAAAATTGATTCATTTATGAAACAGCATAATGGATTTTTAACGAAAAGTGATTTAAGCCAATTTGAACCCCAATGGGTAACGCCGATTTCCACCAATTATAGAGGCTATGATGTTTGGGAAATTCCACCTAATGGGCAAGGAATGGTAGCTCTTATGGCATTAAATATATTCGAAAAATTACCAACGCCCCAATGGCAAAGCGCGGAAACGATCCATCATCAAATTGAGTCGATGAAACTGGCCTTTACAGATGGTCAAGCATATATAACAGAACCGGAGGAAATGCCGATTTCTGTTGAAGAATTATTGTCTGATCGTTATGCAGAAAGACGCAGCCAAATGATTGGTGATGAGGCCCTTGATCCGCAACCTGTTGAATTAGTAAAGGGTGGTACTGTCTATTTAGCTGCTGCAGATGAAGAAGGAAATATGATTTCCTATATTCAAAGTAATTATATGGGCTTTGGTTCGGGAATCGTTATCCCGGGAACGGGCATCGCGATGCAAAATCGTGGAGCAGACTTTAGTTTAGATGAATCCCATCCGAACGTGTTAAAGCCTGGTAAGAGAACATATCATACGATTATTCCAGGATTTTTAACGAAGGACGGGCAAGCAGTCGGACCATTTGGTGTAATGGGTGGTTATATGCAGCCTCAAGGCCATTTCCAAGTTGTAACGAACACGATTGATTATTTATTAAATCCTCAAGCAGCTTTAGATATGCCAAGATGGCAATGGATGAAGGGTAAAACGGTACACGTGGAGCCGGAGTTCCCGAACTACTTAGTTCAGGCGCTTGCACGTAAAGGTCATGATGTGCATGTAACTTCGGATGGTGGTAGTTTCGGGCGTGGTCAAATTATTTGGCGAAATCCAGAAACTGGAGTATTGCAAGGTGGAACAGAATCCCGTACAGATGGAGCAATAGCGGCTTGGTAAAAACTGTAGAGAAAGAACAGGCACCTGAGTCCCTAACTCCTGAACCACCACGCCCTTATTGGAAAAGAAATTGGGATATTATTGTCGCCTTCTTTCGAGTAGGAATGTTAGGCTTTGGAGGGGGGCCATCTGCTATTCCCCTTGTGCATCAAGAAGCCGTAAAAAAATATAAATGGATGACAGATGAGGAATTTTCGGATACATTAGCTATTGCTAACACACTTCCAGGACCAATTGCTACGAAAATGGGCGGTTATATTGGCTATCGTGTTGCCGGTGTCGTTGGTTGTATCGGTGCCTTGCTTGCAACGGTTGCTCCAACTGCCATCATCATGATTTTTTTACTGCAAGTTTTACAAAAATTTAAAGATATACCATGGGTACAACATATGTCCATGTCAGTTGTACCTGTTGTCGCTGTAATGCTTGCGACGATGACGTGGGATTTTATAAAAAAATCAGGGGAAACCCTTGGCTGGTTAAAAGGATCAATTTTTATATTTTGTGCTTTACTTTTAACGGAATTACTTCAAATTCATCCAGCAATCGTGATTTTAGCTTTAATTATTTACGTGTTTCTTCCCTTTAGCCGAAGGGGGTTAAAGAAATGATATATTGGGAAATTTTCTGGGCCTTCTTTATATCGAGTATTTTAGGTTATGGTGGTGGACCGGCTTCCATTCCGTTAGTAGAAAAGGAAGTTGTAGACCATTACGGCTGGCTGACAAACCAGGAATTTAGTGAAGTGTTAGCGGTTGGTAACTCATTACCTGGACCGATTGCTACGAAACTTGCTGCCTACATTGGCTATACAGAAGGTGGTTTCCTTGGTAGTTTTATAGGTTTGTTTGCTACAGTAGCCCCATCCATTATTTTAATGTTGCTGTTAATGGCGGTCTTACTGAAACATAAAGATAAGCCTCAAGTTAAAAATATTAGCGTTGTAGTACGGCCGGTCATAGCTGTTCTACTAGGTGTAATGACGTTCGATTTTGCAAAAGATAGTGTTGTAAGTCTAGGACTCATTTATACAATCATTTTATTAGTAGGAAGTTATGTATTACTTGAAAAATTGAAATGGCATCCAGCGCTAGTTATTCTTATTGCGCTTGTAATAGGTGCAGTAACTGGTTTATACAATTCCGGGGAATTAACCTTCGGATTTTAAAGTGAATGCCTAAAGAAGTTCAACCGATATTCTGGTTGAACTTTTTTTGTTTTCCGAGTTTATAAGATTTATTTAATATAGTATCGCTCGAAAAAGAATTTTCTAATTTTTAGCTACCGAATATGCATGAAAACTATTGGAAGTTCAAAATAGTAAATTTTTTACGTAATCTTTTTACACTTTGTCTAATGTATATGACAATTTCCTCGCTATATAATTATGTAAACAATCTTCACATATTGAGTGATAAAATCTGCCATTAAATAATTAGTTATTCCGACAATGGAATGGAGAAGGAGAGATGTTCATGACAATAACGAAAATAGACAGTCCGGAAATTATGATGAGTCAAGTAAGTATGTGTTACAAAACGAATTCAACTGAAGTACTGGCGTTAAAAGAAGTGACAGTAAATATTCAAAAGGGAGAGTTTGTATCTTTACTCGGACCGTCCGGTTGTGGGAAAACGACATTGCTTCGTATAATGGCAGATTTATTGCAACCTACAAGTGGTGAAATTACTATCTCAGGCGGAACAGCAAAAGAGGCTCGATTGGCACGGAAATATGGTATCGTTTTTCAAAGTCCTGTTTTGTATGATTGGCGAAAAGTTAAAAAGAATATTACATTGCCATTGGAAATGATAGGGCTACAAAAAGAAGAACGGGAAGAGAGGGCTGAACGATTACTAGAATTAATAGGACTCTCAAAATTTAAAGATCAATACCCTTGGCAATTAAGTGGTGGAATGCAGCAGCGTGTAGCCATTGCAAGGGCATTAGCCATTGAGCCGGAGATTCTACTAATGGACGAGCCTTTTTCTGCATTAGATGAATTTTCCCGGGAGCGATTAAATGAAGAACTGCTTTCCATCTGGTCTAAGGTAGGTAGTACCGTTGTTTTCGTTACCCATAGTATCCCCGAAGCGGTATTTTTATCAGACCGTGTTTTTGTTCTATCCCCACATCCAGGAAGATTATCGAAAGTAGTAAATATACCCCTACCTCGTCCAAGAAGAGAGGAAATGAGAAACAGTCCCGAATTTTATCAACTAATATCTGACATTCGTCAAAGTTTTGAAGGAGTGTAGCCGATGAAGTGGCAAGTGTATCGAAGTCGATGGGTTCCTACGATCATGTTAGTTATCGGTTTATTGTTTCTTTGGGAGTTTCTTTCTTGGCTTTTATTAACGTTAGATGTTCCATTAGCCCAATCGAAAGTTCCTTATATTCATGAATTAGTTATCACCTTTACCCAATATTCCGGAACCCTTTTTTCGGAAGGTTCGGTTACCTTGGCCAATGCTTCCCTAGGATTTCTTTTAGGGGCTGTTGGAGGAATTGTATTAGCTATTTTGATGAGTCTGACAAAATGGTTAGAACAACTCGCCTTTCCTTATGCTGTAGCTTCCCAAATGATTCCTATTCTAGGTTTAGCACCGATTGTGTATGGTATTTTTCGAGATGAACAATTAGCCAGAATTTTGATTGCAGCTTATACAACCTTTTTCCCTGTTACTCTAAATATGTTACGAGGTTTGCGCAGTGCTGAACCTTCCTCCCTTGAACTAATGTACTCCTATGCAGCAAAAAAGTGGACCATTTATACCCGGCTTCGCTTTCCACAGGCATTGCCAAGTCTTTTTACGGGGTTAAAAATTGCAGCACCTTTAGCTGTTACAGGTGCGATTTTAGTAGAGTTAATGGGTGCAACAAAAGGATTAGGGGTGCTTATGCTTCGTAATCTTTACTATGGCCCTTCCCATAATTATATGTTTTGGCTAACCGTTCTTTTTGCTGCTTTCTTAGGAATAGTAAGTTATTTCATTGTTACTGTTATAGAGCGAATAGTCACCCCATGGCAACCGGAATTTCGAAAGTCAGGAGGAGATAAATAGATGGGAGAAAAAATTGCTGATCATAAGACGTGGGTCGAATCATCTGTTGAACAAGAAACGTCCTCTCTTCCTTTTACATTTTCAATCTCTCAAAAAAGAACAAGTAGAAAGAAGAATGTACGTAAAGTTCTCTTACCTCTTATAGCGGGTATTTTGTTTTTATTATTATGGCAATATCAAGTTTTTCACCGTATTTTCCAGTTAGAAACTTATCAATTACCGATTCCCACAAGTATTGGAGAAGCCTTCGTTGAAAATTTTAGTACCCTTATTTCCTTCACAGGCTATACATTAACGGAAGCCTTCTTCGGAATGGTTATTGGATCAGCACTCGGGTTTCTTTGGGCAATACTTGCGGCAGCTTTTCCAAAATGGGGGAAAAGTGCATTAATGTTAATCGTCGCTTTCAATGCGGTTCCAATTGTTGCTTTAGCACCGATTATGAATCTCTGGTTTGGCAATGGAATTGGCTCAAGAATAGCAATTGTTACAATAACGACAATGGCCGCTATGGCAATAAATACGAATAAAGGGTTAATGAATGTAAATCCACTTGCATTAGATTTAATGTATTCCTACGCAGCTAAAAAAACTAAAGTATTTCGATATTTAAGAATCACCAATAGCCTACCATATATATTTACTGCTTTAAAAATTAATACGACGGCAAGCATGATTGGTGCCCTTGTTGGTGAGTTTTTCTACTCTTCAAAAGGATTAGGTTATTTACTTTCCAACTCAATTAAAATTGCTCAAATGCCCCTTGGATGGTGTTGTATTGTCATTGCTTCGATTGGAGGGGTCCTCTTTTATTTAATAATGGAAGGTTTAGAGAAAGTTTTCTTAAGTTGGCATACTTCTGAGAGAACGTAATGGATTCATTTAATTTAGATAAAATGACAATGAATTAGAGGGGGAATGGGAATGAAACGAAAATTTTATAGTGTTTATCGTTTATTTGCACTATTTGTACTTGTCATAGTTATGATATTGACTGCGTGTGGATCTGAAACGGAAAGTGGGACTAATTCTGAATCATCAAGTAATGGTTTAACGCCTGTTACATTGCAATTGAAGTGGGTTCCCCAAGCCCAATTTGCCGGTTATTATGTAGCGCTTGAAAAAGGATATTATGAGGAAGAAGGGCTTGATGTAACAATTGCTCCAGGTGGCCCTGACATTGTGCCGGAACAACAGGTTGCTAATGGAGCGGCACATATCGGGGTTGACTGGGTAGCAAGTTTATTACCCCATATTGAACAAGGGTTGCCTTTAGTGCAAATTGCACAAATTTATCAAGAAAGTGGATTGTTACTTATTTCGAAAAAGGATGCCGGAATTGAGTCGCCGGAAGATTTAGAAGACAAAAATGTTGGTAATTGGATGGGTGGAAATGAATTTGAACTATTAGCTTTATTTGATAAATATGGATTTGATCCAAATAGCGATCTTTCTTTTGTAAAACAAGCTTTTACGATGGATCAGTTTTTATCGGGAGAACTAGATGCAGCATCTGCTATGACCTATAATGAATATCATGTTGTTCTTGAATCGGGAGTTTCAGAAAGTGACTTAAATGTGATTGATATGAATGATGAAGGTGTTGCGATGCTCGAGGATAATCTATTTGCCAATAAAGAATGGTTAGAAGAAAATAAAGAGACGGCAGCAAAATTCCTTCGGGCTTCCATTAAAGGATGGCAAGAAGCGATAAAGGATCCAGAAGGTGCAGTAGATATTATAATGGCTGAATCTGAAGAAGGAAGTAGTACAAGGGAACACCAATTGACGATGATGAAAGAAGTGGCAAAACTTGTCGTTCCAGAAGGGTTTGATCCGGAAAAGATTGGACAAACCGATGCGGAAATGTTCCAACAAACAGCAGACATCGCCCACCAATTTGGGGTAATCGAAAAACCTGCTAATGTAGAAGAGGCTTTTACGAATGAAATATTTGAGATGGCCACTTCGCAATAATGTAAGAACAAGTATCACAAAATGAATATTATTTATAATAAGCAGGTAGAGGAAAACGGTATGTTTTTCTTTACTTTTTTTGTGTTTTAATGTTCAGAATTTTGACAATATACAGAATGGTTGGTAGGTGTTAATATTATCCATATAGATATACCAATCCGAATTTTAAATTTGAAGAAGCGGACCAACGATTTACAATTCCTTTCGTACCCTTTAACGTTGGAAAAAATGTTCGGAATTTCATTTCGTTTCTTCGCTATTCATTGTTATCTTGAATTGAAGAAACGAAAGATTATGAGCTAGTTCCATTGGGGGCGATAAAATGAAAATGATTCGGAAATATTATTTAATCTTTTTTGGGTTTGGATTTTCCTATTTAGGAAATTGGATTTACCTTGTGGCATTAAATTTATTCGTTTGGCATTTAACCGAATCACCAGCTGCAATGGCAGGAGTTTATATTGTTGGACCAATTGCTCGAATATTAACGAGTTTTATTGCAGGTTCTATCATTGATCGGACGAATAAGCGAAAACTAATGATAGTAAGTGATGTGAGTCGGGGGGCCATTGTCTTGTTGATGCCATTTATGGATTCCATCTGGTTCATCTATCTTCTTCTTTTTATGGCCAATATTGCGAGTAGCTTTTTTGCGCCGAGCAGTACGTACTATATTACAAAATCAGTACCAAATGAAGAAAAACAACAATTTAATGCTTTATTAGGCATGTTCAATTCAGGCTCCTTTTTAATCGGACCAGCACTTGCAGGGGGACTTATTTTATTGTTTGATACATCTGTCGCCATGTGGGTAAATAGCTTAACGTTCTTTACTTGTGCATGGGCCATTTATTTATTGCCCAATGTAGAAGAACCAGAAGCGGTCAGGGAAACGATGACTTGGAAAATGCTAAAGGAAGATTATGTGACGGTCATGGATTTTGTCAAAAAAGATAGCTTATTCATAAAGATATTTTTATTTTTCCAGTTAACACTAATGATTGCCCATGCCCTTGATTCCCAAGAAGCTACTTTTATCAAGCAGCAATTGGCGTTATCAGATAGTTTATATGGAATGATGGTCAGTGTGGCGGGTGTTGGTGCTATTGTCGGTGGTATGGTTGCTGCAAAATACGCCAATAAGTTTACAAGTCGGCAATATATCGCAAATGGTTTATTTTTAACGATGTTCTTTTATGCGTTATTTTATTGTTCGTCAACAATGTATTTGGCGTTAATAAGCTTTGTGACATTAGGGTTTTTTATGGCATTTAGTAATGCAGGGTACAATACGTTTTATCAAGTAAGTGTCCCAGGTGAAATAATGGGACGTTTCGGCAGTATTGCGAATATTTTTCAAAGTACAATTCAAATACTGTTTACATTGTTTATTGGTCTATTTGCAGAATGGTTTACGTTGCAATTTACGACGGTTTCCTTTGGAATATTAGGAGTTCTATTTGCATTATTATTGTATATTATCTTGTATTCTAAAAAAGCTTCATCACAATTTAAGGAGGGGTTAGCTTGATAAGCTACGAACTACAATGTATTTTTTGTAAGCAACCATTTCATGTGATCGAAGGAACTCGGAAATATAATTTATACAAACGAAATATGAATGGAAGATTTTCTTGCGAAGATTGTGACCGTAAAATTGAACATGAGGCAAGAAAAAGTTTATTAAGAAAACTTTAAGGAATGATAACCTCCTGCTAGTGGGGCAGGAGGTTGATTTTCTTCGATAAATTTTCATTATTTTTGGATCAGTGTTTTAATATCCTCCATTAACTCCTGGCAAACTTCTTTCGTAGTAAACCAAGATGTAACGAACCGAATAGCGATTTTATCTTCTACAGGTTCCCAAATTTCAAATTCATACATTTCCCTTAATGCATCAACTACTTCTTTATGGAAAATGGGGAAGATTTGATTTGTAGGAGATTCACTTAAAAGGGGAACACCTAATCGTTTTAACTCATGACTTAGAAAACTTGCAAGTTCATTTTCATGTTGCCCCATTTTAAAATATAAATCATCTTTAAAAGCAGCCTCGAATTGAATTCCGACAACAAATCCTTTCGCAAGCATAGCACCTTTATTTTTAATATGATAACGGAAATATGGTTTTAATTTATCATGAAAGATGACGATTCCTTCTCCACTTAACATACCTATTTTTGTTCCACCTATGTAAAAAACGTCACAAAGATCCTTTAACATATTAAACTTCACATCGCTAGCTGCCAGTCCACTTGAAAGTCGTGCTCCATCAATATACAAATAGAGGTTGTGTTGCTTACAGTATTCATATAATGTTGAAAGTTCATCTAGTGTGTAAACTGTCCCAATTTCCGTTGATTGGGAAATGTAAACTAATCCGATTTTCACCATATGTTCGTCTTGATGGTAAGTTAATGCAGCTTCAATATCTTTTGGGGAAAGTTTTCCGTCTTGTCCAGGAACGGTATAAACTTTATGGCCGGTTGCTTCAATCGCTCCCGTTTCGTGAACGTTAATATGACCGGAATGACAAGCTAGTACCGCTTCGTATGGGCGAAGTATGTGGGAAATGACAGAAGCATTTGCTTGTGTTCCGCCGGTTACAAAATGAATGTCACAATCATTGCTTTCCAACTTCTCTTTAATTAATCGTTTCGCATTTTCTGAATGCCGATCTAGTCCATATCCAACATTTTGCTCGTTACTTGCTTTGTTTAATGCTTCTAAAATAGCTGGATGACATAGTTCACTATAATCATTTCGAAAACTATATTTCATATGGAAACCTTCTTTATCTTTTATTTTTATTCCATAGTATACCACCAAATCTATTTTTTGAAATAATCTTTCTTTTTATGATAATTTAAAAATAATGAATTTATATAAAAGAACTGAAGAATGGGAGAAGCGGTTTATGACGAATTATTATTATTTAGCATCCGATCAAAAAATGGGTTTAGGGAATGGTTCCCTTGATATGACGGAGGCTGAGGTTGAAACAATACCTGGATTTGATTTCCCTGTTCAAGTGGAGATTGTTAATGGAGTAGAAAAAGCGTGGGAGTTAAGAGAACTTTTACAATATATCCAAAATCATATGGCACCTTATAAAACGTGTACAGTTCAAGTGGCAAATCTTTTAAATTCCAATCGTGTTGAATTGAAAGTACAAAAGAAATCCAACATATTATTACACGAAATAACGGAATCGAGGCAATTATTCGTACAAGAGGGGCAATTATTGACGATTAATAAAGTGCCAACTTCCTCATAATGTCTTATTACAAAAGAAAAAGGAAAATCTAGCTGAGAGGATTTTCCTTCTATCTTTAAAAGAAAAAATTTTTTAAGTTGATAGCTCTAGAAAAAAATCTTGCATCTCTTCCCATCTTACTATTGGAATGGGTGTAGGAAGATAAACATTGTTGAAATAACCGATCACAATATCTTTTATTGCTATTTTGTAAATAGCATTCATCATGAAATTTACAGCAAGCATCAACTGGGTTTGTTGGTGCACCGGGCCCTGAACAGCCGGGTCCGCAGTAACGATAACCGGGATAACACAATCCTATTCTAGGACGACGCATGTTTTGTACCTCTTTTCTATTTTTTCTAGTCATAATAAATTATGTTTTACTAGAATTGTGAAATAGGCTTTAATCGAGTAATGACAGTAGGAAATAAGAAAAATGTATTATAAAACCTCTTAAATGTTTTGTTTTCTCTGTAATGATTGCTAATCACCAAAAAGTATGATGTAGAAAAAACCAAAATGTATTTTTCCGGAGCTTCTATATTTACACGGAAAATCCATTTGAGTGAAATCTAAATATTCAATAAAAAAAGGAAGTGCCTTAGACACTTCCTTTTTAACTAACGACGATGTTCAACTAGGTCAATTGCACCTAATACAATATGGGCTAAACCGAAACCGAAAATCGTGTTTGCTAACATTTTGTTAGAACTTTTTTGTTTCATGGCATAACCTGCAGCTGTTACTGCTGAACCTAGCACTGTTGGGATTAATCCTTCACGAATATTGTTCATAAAAGTCCCTCCATCGAAGTTAGTTGGTGATGACACCTTTCCTATTATTTCTTAAAATCCACGAGGATATTCTTTTCATGAGAAAATTCAACTATCCTAATGAGAAGGTGGTAAGAAAGAGGTTTTTATAATGCAATATCGAATATTACATGGAAATAAATACATAGTTGGAGGTAATCAGTTGGAATCCAATTTAATAAAGAGAATCGACTATTTAAAAAATGCCGATAGCATTCTACCTTTAACAAAAGGATTTTCAAACGACCAAAAATTTGTCATTGATCAGCGGTTTCTTTTAAGAATTTTTCCCATGGACCAACAAGTAAAAAGAAAAATAGAATTTGACACGATCCATCAACTATCTAGCATTTCCGAATGTGTCCCAAAAACAATCGAATTTAATCATCTTGAAGATCTAAATAAATGTTATATGATCGTCTCATTCTTACCTGGGAAAGATGCAGAAGAAGCATTGAAAGAATTAACTACTACTGAACAATATGATGCCGGATATATGGCAGGGAATGAACTAGGAAAATTACATCAATTAGTAGCCCCATCCCATTATCCTTCTTGGGACATAGTAAAAAAGAAAAAAAGCGATTATTATTTACTTGAATTGAAAAATATTAATATTGATGAAAATATAAAACAATTACTAGAGTCTTATATAAAAGAAAATGAAGATTTGATGATTGGTCGACCGAATACATTTCAACACGATGATTTTCATCCTTCAAATTTATTAATAAAGGATAAGACCTTTGCTGGCATTATTGACTTTGAAAGGATGGATTGGGGAGATCCGATTCATGATTTACAAAAGTTAGGTTTTTTCTCAAAACAAGTTAGTGTTGAATTTACTAGGGGAGTCATTGCTGGCTATCTTGCTGGTCAGACAATGGATTCTTCTTATTTTTGGAAGTTATACGCTTTATATAGTGCAATGCATATCGTTTCTTCACTTGTATGGGGATTAAAAAGCGTACCAGAAACCTTCGATATACTATTAAAACATTCATTGGAAGTGTTAGAGGACCATGACAATTTCAAAAATACCATTCCGAAATGGTATCTTCCATAATACATAAATGTGTAAGCAAAAAGGAGGGGCAAAATGGGCAAAAAAGTAAGGGAACTAGGAATTAAAATTGGCAAGTTACCTGTAGGTAAGAAAAATTGTATTACCGATGTGGTCGGTGTCAAAGTTGGCCACGTGACATTAGATTATCCATTAAATCAGGAGGGGGGATATGCATGTACTGGAGTAACAGCAATTTTACCCCATGGAAATAATTTGTTTCAGCAAAAGGTAACTGCAGCAAGTTACGTCCTAAACGGATTTGGCAAAACGACAGGTCTTGTTCAAGTTAACGAACTAGGGGTCATTGAATCTCCAATTATGTTAACGAATACGTTCGCTGTTCCTGCCGTTACACAAGGTACACTTGAATATATGTTAGAATCTAATCGTGAAATTGGTGTTACGACCGGTACGGTTAATGTTGTTGTCGGAGAGTGTAACGACAGTTATTTGAACTCCATTCGCTCCTTTCCTGTCACACCAGATCATGCGATGGAAGCGATTCTGAACGCATCAACTAAAGTTGCTGAAGAAGGAGCTGTTGGAGCAGGGAAAGGAATGGTTTGTTTCGGTTATAAAGGAGGGATTGGCTCTTCTTCCCGCCTCGTCCATGTTGAAGGAATGAACTGTTCTTATACGGTAGGATGTATCGTATTAAGCAATTTTGGAAGCAGTTCGGAATTTTTAAAAGAACGATACATAAAATCTAGTACCCAGTATTCTTCTACGATTTCACCGACAGATGGATCGATTATAATCGTCCTTGCAACAAATGCTCCTTTAAGTAGCAGGCAACTGACAAGAATTATTAAACGATGTGGTATAGGATTAGGACGAACGGGAAGCCATTTCTCCCATGGAAGTGGAGATATTGTGATTGGTTTTACTACGGCTCATTCCATTCCTCATACAACTGATGGCGTAGTTGAAGTTCGTACACAACTACGTGAGGATCATGCTGTAATGAATTTACTGTTTACAGCAGCTGCAGAGGCAACAGAGGAAGCAATACTTAATTCTCTCTCCCAAGCAGAAACGACAGTAGGACGAAATGGCCATATCGTTCATGCTTATTCATTTGAAGAAAAATAAAAACATTCAAAGTTATTTAAGTATAAATTGCTTAAGTAACTTTTTCTTTTTATCGCAATTATAGAATACTCATTCTGCCCCTTAATAGAAAACTTACATTTCCTACATTTCTTATGGAAAATATTTAATATAACATCCTAGTGAAAGCGCCATTAAAATGGCAAAAATATTATTTTTTACCTAGTAAAAAAATGTAAAGTATGATAGATTTGTTTTTAAATACTGAATAATCTAAATATTTAAATATCTGTGCTACTTATACATAGTGTGAGGTGATGTTTTATTCATCATATGTTTGATCCAATTGTTGAAAATAAGAGATTAATAGATAGTGTGAGCCCGATTATTGTGGACAATAAGGAACAGCTTGTCCAAATCAAAGATGATCATCCAAGGATTTTTACAAAGCCGATGTATTTTGAACAACAAATTTCAGGTAGTTTAGCATCCATTTATTTACGAGAAGGAGTGTATGAAAAGTTACAACATGTCCTTCAACTATTACCTAAAGAGTATAGTTTGATTTTATATGATGGTTTTCGACCGTTTCAGGTACAGCAAAATTTATTCCATCTTTTTTTAAATGAAATAAAAAGAAATAACCCGACATTTTCAGAAAAAGAGATAATAAATGAAACGTTAAAATATGTTGCTTATCCAAGTTTTGAGCCTGATCGAATTTCTCCCCATTTAACGGGCAGTGCCATAGATTTAACTTTAGGGAATGTAAAGGGGGATCCTCTTGATTTAGGCACGGCATTTGATGAATTGAGTGAAAAATCCGTAACCCGTTATTTTGAAGATCATCTAGATGAAAATGTATATGCTTTACAGAATAGAAGGTTGTTGTATAACTGCATGACTGCAGTTGGATTTGCAAACTATTTAGGGGAATGGTGGCATTATGACTACGGAAACATTCAATGGGCAAGACGCATGGGAGAAAAGAAAGCCCAATATGGTGGTGTAGAAGTAACAATTGAAAATAACCTCGTAAAGGAGTTTCGATTTCGATGAAAGTATATATTAGTGCAGATATAGAGGGAATTACTGGAACGACAGCTTGGATTGAAACGGAATTAAATACACCAGATATTCAACCTTTTTTACAGCAAATGACAAAGGAAGTAGAAGCTGCCGTAGAAGGGGCGATTGCGGGTGGAGCGACGGAAATATTGTTAAAAGATGCCCATGATTCTGCGCGGAATTTGGATATTTCCAACTTGCCTGCGAATTGTAAAGTAATTCGAGGGTGGACTGGTGATCCAATGTGTATGGTAACAGGATTAGATGAAAGTTTTGATCGAGCGATATTTATCGGATATCACAGTAAGGGGGGAAGTCATCGAAATCCATTAGCCCATACCCTTGTTGTAAATGCAGATGTAAAAATTAATGGTGAGTACGCTTGCGAATTTCTAATTAATACGTATGCTGCTGCTATACATGGTGTACCAGTTGCCTTTGTTAGTGGAGATGTTGGCCTAACAGAGGAAATTCATTCAGTGAATGAAAACATTGTGACCTTTGCAACAAAAGAAGGAATTGGAAGTGCCACAATCAGTGTTAGTCCAATGGTTACGATTGCTGAAACAAAAAGACTTGTGGAAGAAGCGATGAAAGCCGATCGAGAGTTATTACAAGTAAAGTTGCCAGAGAAGTTTGTCGTTGAAATCATATATCGGGATCATACACGTGCCTATCGTAATTCATTTTATCCGGGCGCTACTTTTAAACCGCACAATACGGTGGAATTTGTAACGGAAGATTATTATGAAGTGTTACGGATTTTACATTTTTTAACGTAATCAATTCTCCATTCCATTTCCCAATAAAGGGATATGAATCCTTTAAAGGTAAATAGTTGAAAGGTGATTTAATGAAAATAAAAGACATAGTAATAGGGGTAGTAGAGGCACCTCTAATCACTCCATTTAAAACGGCTCTTCGAACCGTTTATTATATTCGGAATATTGCGATTTATGTTCATGCAGATGACGGGCAAATAGGAATAGGGGAAGCAGCGCCTACTGCTGTCATTACCGGTGAGACGAATGCGTCCATTACTGAAGCGATTAACGAATATATTAAGCCTGCCATTATCGGAATGGATGTGGAAGACATTTCACAAATTATGGAACGTCTCGACAAAAGCATATACAAAAATACGAGCGCAAAAGCGGCCATCGATATGGCTATTTATGATTTGCTTGCTAAACGTTATCAAGCCCCCCTTTATAAATTATTAGGGGGCTATCGAAAAGAGCTCGTAACAGATATTACGATTAGTGTTAATGAGACAGCAGAAATGGTGAAGGATAGTTTAGAAGCTATCAAACGGGGGTTTCAAATATTAAAAATTAAAGTTGGCAAAGATCCAGCTGGTGATATTGCACGAATCTTAGCCATACGGGATGCGGTAGGTCCGACGATTACATTACGAGTAGATGCCAATCAAGGTTGGACCCCTAAAGAAGCTGTACGAATTATTCGTGCCTTAGAAGATGCAAATGCAAATATTGAACTAGTGGAACAACCGGTTCATTACAGTGATATAGAAGGAATGCAATATGTAACTGCTAACACCATCACTAATATTTTAGCGGATGAAAGTGTTTTTTCTCCAAAGGATGCTATTACGGTGATTGAAAAACGTGCGGCTGACCTTATTAATATTAAATTGATGAAAACTGGAGGGATATACCAGGCGCAAAAAATATGCAACATTGCAGAGGCAAATGGCATTCAATGTATGATCGGTTGCATGTTGGAAACGAAAATTAGTGTCAGCGCGGCAGCTCATTTTGCTGCTTCACAAAAAAATATTACGATGGTCGATTTAGATGGACCTATTCTTTGTGTGAAAGATCCTGTTGCAGGTGGTCCAATATTCAATGGGCAATCCATTTCGATGTTAGATAAGCCTGGAATCGGGTTTTCATTATAAAAAAGAGAAGCAAGAATTGGGAGGGGTAAAATGAAAAAGTTTTGGTTATTATTGTTAGCTGCAATCGTTGCCACATTTTTAGCGGCTTGTAGCGAAGAAGGGGACGAATCTTCTGGTAAAGTATCGGAATACCGTACCGTTTATTCAGGAGAGATTAAAACGTTAAATTACTTAAAAACAGCTGAAGCAAATGAATTTGCAATGTCTGCAAATATCATTGATGGACTAATTGAGTACAATCAATACGGTATTGTCCAACCTAGTTTAGCGGAAAGCTGGTCTTCTAATGAAGACAACACAGTTTGGACATTTAAACTGCGTCAAGGAGTTAAATGGGTTACAAATGAAGGGGAAGAGTATGCAGATGTTGTGGCACAAGACTTTGTGGACGGCTTAAATTATGTCCTTGATGCCAAAAATGAATCGTCAACTGCGTGGATTGCCACTGTTGTAAAAAATGGAGATGCTTTCTACAATGGCGAGATTACGGATTTTTCACAGGTTGGTGTGAAGGCTATTGATGAGTACACTTTAGAGTATACACTTGAAAATCCAACACCTTATTTCCTTTCGATGTTGAACTACGTTTGTTTCTTCCCTGTTAACGGCGAATTTTTAGCTGAAAAAGGGGAAAGTTTCGGTACGACGAAAGAAAATGTCCTTTATAACGGGGCATATATTTTAGATAAATTTGAACCTCAAAATGAGCGCGTCCTAGTAAAAAATGATACGTACTGGGATAAAGAAAATGTGTTCATCGATCGCATTCGCTACAAATATAACAAAGAAGCTGGAACGGTAGCACCTGAATTATTCTTACGTGGTGAGGTTGATTCTGCAGCAATTCCAACTTCTGTTATCGATGAATGGTTTAATGATGAAGAGAAAAAGTCCCAAGTTCGTCAAAGTCAAAATAACTTCTACACTTACTTCTATGCACTGAACTTTGATCCTCAATTTGACGCCCAGTATGAACCAGAAAACTGGAAAGTTGCTGTGAATAATAAAAATTTCCGTAAATCGTTATATCACGCCCTTGACCGAGTTTCAGCAATGTTAACGACAGAGCCATACAACCCTGAAGATATGTTGAATAACACGATTACACCGAAGAACTTTGTCGATGTTGAAGGAGTCGATTATACACAATTAGAACCATTAAAAAATATTTCTAATACAGATTCATTCAATAAAGATTTAGCATTAGAGTTCAAAGAAAAGGCAATGGCAGAATTACAAGGAAAAGCAACGTTCCCTGTAAAAGTGTTAATGCCTTATAATTCCGGCAGTCCTGACTGGGCAAACCGTTCGCAAGTAGTGGAACAACAACTGGAAACATTACTAGGCGCTGATTATATCGATATCATTGTGGAAGCAGGTCCTTCTACTGGATTTTTACAAGAAGTACGTCGCCCAGGTAAATATGCATTATTAGAAGCAAACTGGGGACCAGACTATGCTGACCCAGCTTCGTATACAGATCCATTTACAGAAGGTGGAACGTACAATAAACCAGAACTGGCTGAAGGTTATACAGAATCAAATGGTAAGTCAAAATATCAAAATATGGTTGATGCAGCAAAGGCTGAAATGGATTTAGCAAAACGTTATGAACTATTCGCTCAAGCAGAAGCCTTCCTAATCGAAGAAGCCTTTGTCATTCCTTACGCAGTTGGGGGGACTGGTTATATTGCTTCCAAATTAAATCCATTTGAAGCCCAATACTCCCCATTTGGCGTAACATTAGAGAAATTCAAAGGTCAGAAAGTATTAGAAAAACCGATGAGTAATGAGGAGTATAAAGAAGCTTTAGCTAAATGGGAACAAGAACGGGCAGAAGCATTAGCGGGAGCTGGAGAACAGTAGAGAAACAAAAAGAGAAATTTAGTGGAGAGTGATGACTTAAGGAGATGTCCGGGACCGAATTTGGCATCTCCTTCCTTTCATTCTTCTGTTCATAGCAGGGAGGGGTAAAAGTATGTGGAGGTACTTAGGAAAGCGGTTGTTACAGTCTGTAGTAACCCTTTTTATTATCGTTACGATTGTTTTCTCATTGCTACGCTTAATGCCAGAAGAAGGGTACCTAGGGGCAGCGGCTGATAAAATGACACCGGAGCAACAGGAAGTTTATTTAACGAATTTAGGACTGCGTGATCCATTGATTGTTCAACTAGGTCATTTTTATGGAGATTTACTCCAAGGGGATTTAGGAACTTCGGTTACATATCGCACGGATGTACCAGTCAAAACGATTATTGCTGAAAAAATGATGTACTCCATTTTATTTGGATTAGGAGCGGTTGCTCTTTCACTTCTTGTTGGAGTGCCCCTGGGTATTTTAATGGCCCAAATGAAAGGACGTTGGCTTGATCGTTTAGGAACCGGCTACATTGTGTTTGTCGTAGCAGTACCTGCAGCGGTCTATTATATCTTCATTCAAATGTATGTAACGGATTTATTTAATTTACCAATGTTATTTGATGAATATAATCCAGTTAGCTGGCTATTACCGTTAACTTCAATGGCATTAGCTCCAACCGCATCTTATGCGATGTGGATGAGGCGTTATATGGTAGATGAATTAAACAAAGATTATATAAAACTAGCGCGGGCAAAAGGGGTAAAGGAGCGGACATTAATGTTTAAACATGTTATGCGAAACGCCTTTATTCCAATGGCTCAATATTTACCAGCTACGATTTTATTTACGATCACAGGCTCCATTTATATCGAGTCATTGTACTCTATTCCTGGCATGGGTGGGTTGCTTGTAGATGCGATTCAACGACAGGACAATGCCGTAGTACAAGGGTTAGTATTAATATTCTCGTCCTTAGGGATTATCGGATTGTTCTTAGGTGATTTAGCAATGGCACTTGTAGATCCTCGCATTAAGTTAGGAAAAGGGGAGAGTGTTCGATAATGGGACTATATTCTGAAGAAATTACTAACATATCACAAAAATCTAATGAAAACTTATTTGAATTCGCTGTCGTAGATGAGCAAAAGGCGGAAGAAACCGGTTATTCGAATTATTCATATTGGCGTTCGACGTGGAAATCCTTTTTGAAAAATCGATTAGCTGTTTTTCTGTTAGTCCTTGTTTGTATAATCGTTGCCTTTGTTATCATTCAACCTTATTTACCCTATCAAAAATCACCAACGGAAATTTATATTGATGAGCAAACAAGTTCTCAAGCTCGAAATATTGCCCCTAATAGTGAATTTTGGTTCGGAACAAATTCGATAGGGCAAGATTTATGGTCTCGTATTTGGGCAGGAACACGAACATCCCTTTTCATCGGTTTCGTTGTGGCATTAGTAGAAGTGATTGTAGGGATTACGATTGGTGCGCTTTGGGGCTTTTCCCGAAGACTTGAAGCCCCGATTACCCAAGCATATAACATCGTCGAAAATATTCCGACAACAATCGTTCTTATATTAATGTCATATATTTTAAGACCAAGCATTTCAACAATTATTATTGCCATGTGTATAACCGGATGGGTAGAAATGGCCCGTTTCATTCGAAATCAAATTGTAATTTTACGTGATCGTGAATACAATTTAGCATCAAAATGTTTAGGAACACCGAGTTACCGTATTATTCTTAAAAACCTATTACCTTATTTAATTTCAGTCATTATGCTCCGAATGAGTTTAGCTATTCCATTTGCCATTGGGGCAGAAGTATTTTTAACGTATATCGGATTAGGATTACCAATTAGCGAACCTTCTTTAGGCAATTTAATCAATGAAGGAAGAGTATTAATGATGTCCCCCGATTTACGTTATCAATTGATATTCCCAAGTATTGTTTTAAGTATTATCACGATTTCATTTTATATTATTGGGAACGCCTTTGCAGATGCAGCTGATCCGAAAAACCACGTGTAAAAGGAGGGATACCGATGGAAGAAATTCAAACGAAGTCACGGATTTTATCCATTCAAAATTTAGTTATTCAATTTAAACTGCGTGGTCAAGTATTAACAGCCATTCGTAATATTTCTCTAGATTTATATAAAGGAGAAAGCCTTGCAATTGTAGGTGAATCGGGCTCAGGGAAATCCGTTCTCGTCAAATCAATCATCGGTTTACTAGAGAAAAATGGTTCAGTTGCCCAAGGAAGTATCTTATACAAAGAAGATGATTTAACGAAGTTTTCAACTGAGAAGGATTGGTTAAAAATTCGGGGGAAAGAAATTGCCATGGTAACACAAGACCCAATGACTTCTTTAAATCCATTAAAAACGATAGGAAAGCAAATAGAAGAGTGTGTAATCCTCCATCAAAAATTACAAGGAAAAGAGGCTTATCAACGAACATTGCAATTACTTAAAGACGTAGGAATTCATGATGTGGAAAAAAGGTATAAGCAATATCCCCATGAATTTTCGGGAGGAATGCGTCAACGTATTGTCATTGCGATCGCCATTGCTTGTAATCCGAAAATATTAATTTGTGATGAGCCGACTACAGCCCTTGATGTAACAATTCAAGCGCAAATTTTACAACTGTTGAAAAACTTGCAACAAAAATATGGACTTACAACGATTTATATTACCCATGATTTAGGGGTCGTGGCAAAGGTAGCTGATCGGATTGCGGTAATGTATGCAGGAGATATTATCGAAGTAGGTCAAACCCACGAAGTATTTTTCAATGGCAAACATCCTTATACATGGGCACTTCTATCCTCCCTACCGCAGTTAGGCGCAAAGGGAGAGGAACTTTATTCGATTAAAGGTACACCACCAAACTTATTTAAAGAAATAAAAGGTGATGCCTTTGCACCACGTAATCCTTATGCTTTAAAAATTGATTTTGAAGAACGTCCGCCTTTCTTTAAAGTTAGCGAAACCCACTATGCGAAGACATGGTTACTTCACCCGAATGCACCGAAGGTGGAACTTCCGCAAAACTTGCAAGCATTTTTTGAGGAGGGGAGACGATTTGCCCATGAACACTAAAGAAGTATTACTGGATGTGAAAAATTTAGAAGTCGACTTTGGGAAGGGAAAAAATAAATTCCAAGCGATTGATCAAGTTAGTTTTCAAATATATAAAGGTGAAACCTTTGGGCTTGTAGGGGAATCGGGTTCAGGGAAAACAACAATTGGTCGCTCGATAATGCGAATAAATGAAGTAACTGGCGGCGAAATTTTATTCCATGGAAAGCCGATTAACGGAAAAATATCGAAAGAATGGGATTGGGAAATTACACAAAAAATCCAAATGATTTTCCAAGATCCAATGGCATCGCTGAATGAGCGGGCAAAAGTAGATTACATCATCTCTGAAGGATTAATGAATACAAAACATTATAAGGATGAGGCAGAAAGACAAAAAAAGGTCCATGATGCATTACTGGAAGTAGGGTTGCTGCCTGAGTTTGCTAGCCGTTTTCCCCATGAATTCTCGGGAGGTCAACGTCAACGAATTGGAATTGCCCGCGCACTTATCATGGAACCGGAGTTCATCATTGCTGATGAGCCAATATCTGCTTTGGACGTGTCGATTCGTGCGCAAGTATTAAATTTATTATCTAAATTACAAAAACAAAAAGGGTTAACATATTTGTTTATTGCCCATGACTTATCGATTGTACGATTTATCACCGATCGAACAGCGGTCATTTATAAAGGGAAAATTGTCGAGTTGGCTGAAACGGAAAAGCTTTTTGCTAACCCTATTCATCCTTATACCCGCGCGTTGATATCAGCTGTTCCGGAGCCGAATCCGTATAAAGAGAGGGAAAAGGTGATGGAGGTGTATGACCCATCCCAGCATAACTATGAGTCAAATCCACCTTCCTTTATGGAAATCGAAGAAGGGCATTTTGTATTAGCAAATGATGAGGAAATGGAGCGTTATCGAACAACTTTGGAAATCGAGGTGTAATGGATGAAAATTCCGAAAGGATTAAAAAAAGGGGATACAATTGGACTTGTTGGTGCTTCCAGTGCGACGCCTCCGGAAGTTTTACCGAAGGCGGTTGAAGCTGTTGAAAAACTAGGGTTTAAAGTTGTTGTTGGAGATTCTTGCCGGGAAAGACACGGCTATTTAGCTGGCGTAGATGAACTGCGAGCAAAGGATGTAAACGAGATGTTTAAAAATCCAGATATTGATGGCATATTTTGTATACGAGGAGGTTATGGCGCGACAAAAATTTTACCTCTATTAGACTATGAAATGATTAAAGAGAATCCGAAAGTATTTGTAGGCTATAGTGATGTGACTGCCTTACATATCGCTTTCAATCAACGATGTGAACTCGTCACCTATCATACTCCAATGCCTTCGACGGAATTTGTAAAGCCGGAGATGGATGACTATACATGGAATTCTTTTTTAGAAAACATAACCGAAACTGAACGTGCATCGTTTTTTTTAGAGAATCCATCCAATCAAAGAATGACAACCCTTGTACCAGGTGAAGTCACCGGTCCGTTAATTGGTGGGAATTTAACTTTAGTAACAGCGACCCTAGGTACTCCTTATGAAATTGATACAAGGGGAAAACTTTTATTTTTAGAAGATATTGATGAGTACGAAAGAAGTATCGATCGAATGTTAACCCAGCTAAAGTTGGCAGGAAAATTAGATGACGCGGCAGGAATAATTTTAGGGGCATGGACAAATTGTGGGCCACAAAATCCGAATCATCCAGAACAAAGTCTTCGTTTACAAACGATTTTTGAAGAAATACTCGTACCTAGTAATAAACCAATTTTAATGGATGTCGCGTGTGGTCACTGTTTACCAACGATGTCTTTACCATTAGGTAGAACAGTTCGATTAAATAGCGAGAAAAAAGTAATGGAAGTCATTGGCTAATGGAATATTTACAAGATAGGATTTCCCGATTAATCGATGAAGAATCCTTCGATGTAAAAGTCGTTGTGAAAGATATGGATACGGATAACATTTTATTTGAAAAAGGAATTTATGATGTTTTTTCAAGTGCTAGTCTGATTAAAGTCCCTATTTTAATAGCTGTTCTTGATTACATTGAACAAAGGGATGGATTGTTATATCAAGAACTAACGATCACGAAGGGAAATTGTGTGGATTTTAGTGTGATTACAGAACAAGGTCAAACAAAAAGCACCTTATATGAACTACTCGTTTGGATGATTATAACGAGTGATAATACGGCAACAAACGTCCTCATCGATTTCGTTGGAATGGATAATTTGAATCGTTATTTTAAGAAAATCGGTTTAACAGAAACGTCGGTGAACCGAAAAATGATGGACTTTATCCGAATGGAAAAAGGAATTGATAATGTAACGACGGCAAAGGACATGGCAACCCTTTTTACTCATATTTATCGAAAAACACTTTTATCCGAAACTTATAGCGATTTGGCTATCAACATTTTAAGTCGACAACGAATTCAAGATTCTCTTAAACGATATTTCCTAAATGACGTGAAGATGGCCCATAAAACGGGTAGTTTGGATACAGTAGAACATGATGTTGGCATCGTCTTCCATCCATCAAAAAATTATCTAATCGGAGTGTTTGTGACCAATCATTCGAGTAATGAAAGGGCAAAGCAACTTATTGGTCGGATTTCCAAAACGGTTTATCAGCATTTAATTGGAAATAAGGAGGGGGTTTTATGAAAGGAATCGTAAAGAAAATGATTGCTAGTTTACACGCTGAACCAAATGAGTCCTCTGCGTTGATTGATGAAGTATTATACGGAATGACCGTAGCTATTCTTGAAGAAAAGGAACAAGGATGGGTATTTATACAGACAGAATATCGTTATGAAGGCTTTTGTAAAAAGGAAGATTTATTACTTGTAGATGAAACAAATGAATGGTTATTGGAAGCAAAGCATATCATTCGTCAAAATTTTGCTGACATTTTAAAGGAACCTCGAATTCAAAGTGGGAAATTGATAACTGTTGTTAGGGGTTCGGTTATACGAGTAGTAACAAGTGATGACGATACTGAGTGGGAAAAAGTAGAATTAGCGACCGGGGAAGTTGGTTACACGCGGAAACATTGGCTGCAACCGAAAGTAATACAAAATCTTCTATCAGAGCAACAGTTCCGAGATCAAGTTGTACAATCGGCTTTAAGCTATTTAACAACACCTTATCGATGGGGAGGGAAATCGCCACTAGGAATTGATTGTTCAGGCCTTTGTTCCATGGCATATATGTTAAATGGCGTTCAAATTTATCGAGATGCAAAAATAGTAGACGGTTTTCCAATTAAAGAAATCAACATGGAAAACATTCAAAAAGGGGATTTATTGTATTTCCCAGGGCATATTGGGATGTATATGGGCGATGATTTATATGTTCATTCTTCCCTTGGAGGAAATGAAGTTTCGATTAACAGTTTAAATGAAAATCACCCTCACTTTCGAAAAGATTTAGCAACAACGATTATAGCAGTAGGAAGTTTTTTTGCATGAAAACGAAATGGGAATTTTGGGAAGCATAATGGTCTTTAAAGAGACGGTTATGCTTTTTTATTTTAGAAAAATTTGATAAGACGAAAGATTAACAGATGGCTACATTGTATAAATAAACGGATATTTTATAATGCAGAATATTAATAATTGAATGACAAAGTGAATTAGATCTTTTAATTTGAATGCTATTTCCATTCGAACCTACTCAATGCAATAGTTATGGTTATTATTAAATTTTTGGAATAATTTAACGCATTTTAAAATATAATTTTCATAAAATTAGTTATTGCATATTTATACATATGGGTGTAAAGTATATAAATATTAAATATAGTAATCTCATTCAAAAAATGACTAGTTCAATAGCAAGGAAAGAGGAATACAACATGAGTAATTGGTTGAATTTATATGACTCAATGGGGGATTTTCTAGCTCCGAGTATGGCAAAAGACCATCCAAATATTCCAATAGTAAAAGAAGAAGGTTGTTATTACTACGGAGTGGATGGGAAGAAATATTTAGACTTTACATCAGGGATTGCTGTAACAAATACGGGACATCGCCATCCGAAAATTGTTCAGAGCATTAAAGATGCAGCGGATAATTTAGTACATGGACCATCGGGTGTCATCATGTATGAATCAATCTTAAGACTTTCAGAAGAACTTGGTAAAGTGTTGCCAGGGGATTTAGATTGCTTCTTCTTTGCTAATAGCGGAACGGAAGCGATAGAAGGAGCATTAAAGCTTGCGAAATTTGTAACGGAACGCCCTTATGTTGTATCCTTTACTGGTTGTTTCCATGGCCGCTCGATGGGTGCATTAAGTGTAACAACATCGAAATCGAAATATCGTAAGTTTTTACAACCATCCCATCTTTCTTATCAAATCCCATATGCGGATGTGAAAGGTTGTCCGGAAGGGGAAGATCCTGAAACATATTGTGTGAATCAGCTGGAAAAAGACTTTAATCGACTATTTAAACATCAAGTTACGCCTGAAGAAGTAGCTTGTGTCATTATGGAGCCGATTCTAGGTGAAGGGGGATACATTATTCCTCCAAAAGCATGGGTGAAAAAGGTACGAGAAATTTGTGATGAATATGGGATATTACTTATTTTCGATGAAGTACAAACAGGCTTTGGACGGACAGGTGAATGGTTTGCAGCCCAATATTTTGACGTAACACCGGATATTATGGCTATTGCAAAAGGAATTGCATCAGGACTTCCTTTAAGTGCTACTGTCGCTTCGAAGGAATTGATGAAAAAGTGGCCTTTAGGAATGCATGGAACAACCTTTGGCGGAAACCCCATTGCTTGTTCGGTTGCACTGACTACGTTAGAAATTTTACATGAAGAAAGATTAATAGAAAATTCGAAAGTAATTGGCGCTTATGCAAAAGAACAATTACTTCAGTTGAAAGAAAAATATTCCGTCATTAGTGATGTTCGTTCTGCTGGGTTGATGATTGGGATTGAAATTTCAAATCCTCAAACAGGAGAACTTGATGGACAAGCGGTCATGAAAATTCTTGATTATGCATTAGAAGAAGGAGTCCTGTTCTATCTTTGCGGAAATGTTGGGGAAGTGATTCGGATGATTCCACCCCTTACTGTCACAAAAGAACAAATTGATACGGGATTATCAATGTTAGAAAAAGCTATTCAACGATATATGGAAGAACAATAATTTAACCAACAAAGGAGAGAACAACAATGAAAAATAAAGTATTTTTATTCATGCTTGTATTAGTAATGGGTATTTTAGCAGCTTGTGGTACATCTGATGAAGGGGCGTCATCAAGTTCAACAACAGAAGAAAAAACAGAAGAAGCAAAAGTTTTACGAGTAGGTACATCAGCGGACTATGCGCCATTTGAATATGTTGATACAGCAAAAAGTGATGAAATTATCGGTTTTGATATTGATTTAGCAAACTTAATCGCAGAACGTTTAGGGTATACATTACAATTTACGAATACGGATTTTAATAGTTTAATCCCTGGACTTCAAGCGGATAAATTTGATTTTGTCATTGCTGGAATGACACCGACAGAAGATCGTGATGAAGTGGTAGACTTTTCTGTCCCTTACTATGAAACAGAACAATATTTAGTTACTCCGAAAGATAGTAACATTTCATCTTTAGAAGATTTAAAAGGAAAAGTAGTAGGTGCGCAAGTTTCTTCTATTCAAGAAGATTTGGCTAAAATTTTTGCCGAGGAAAATGGATTTACAGTTGAAAGTCGTAATTTAATTCCTGAAATTATTCAAGAGTTGAAAAATGGTCGTTTCCAAGGTGCGGTGATTGAAAATATCGTTGCTGAAAATTATTTAGCGCAAAACGATGATTTAACTTCATTTCCACTTGAAGTAGAAGATCCGGATTTTAAAGCCGTTGTTTTCCAAGAAGGTAGCGATTTAAAAGCTGAATTCGATGAAGTGATTCAAGTATTAATCGACGAAGGGAAAATTGATGAGCTGAAGAAAAAATGGTTCGTAGTTGAAGAATAATTAGCTTATCCACATCTTTAGTGAAATAAAAAGTCTGATATTACAATCTGCGAGTCTCCTAAGGGAATCGTGAGCCACCAAAAGTATTGCCTCTATATTGTGCCTTTTAAATAATCATTGAAGGTCATTTTAGTGGTAAGGTGGCAACGATTATTCCTTTGGAAAGCGAGCAGATTTTTCGCTTCTAACTATCATAACAATCTAACATGAAGAAAGGGGGACATACGATGTTTGATTTTTCGAAAGTCGTACCCTCTATTCCTTACATATTAGAAGGAATAGGTATTACTTTACAAATAGTTATTTTTGCAACGGTTATCGGTTTGATTCTTGGGATATTACTAGCTCTTTGTAAAATTGGCAGCATTAAGCCGTTAAAATGGTTCGCTGAATTTTATACATCGATCTTCCGTGGTACACCCCTTGTACTACAATTAATGCTCATTTATTATGCGATGCCACAAATTCTTGGGTTTAATATAGAACCAATGCCCGCAGCGATCATCGCCTTTGGATTAAACTCGGGTGCATATATTTCTGAAATTATACGTGCGGGAATAAATGCGGTTGATAAAGGTCAACAAGAGGCAGCAAAGGCACTTGGTGTTCCTTATAGTAAAATGATGAAGGATATTATTTTGCCACAAGCAATGAAAAATATTTTACCTTCATTGATGAATGAATTTATTACGTTAAATAAAGAGTCCGCCATCGTAACGGTTATTGGTGCTTTAGATATTATGCGTCGTGCTTACGTTGTTGGAGGAGACACATTCCGTTATTTAGAACCATTATTAATCGCTGGTATCATCTATTACATTATGACACTAGTATTAACATTCCTTGGAAAAATGATAGAAAAGAGGATGAGACGTAGTGATTAAAATCGAAAACTTAAAAAAGTCATTTGGTAAAAATGACGTATTAAAAGGAATTTCAACTGAAATTAAAGAAAAAGAAGTCATTGCGGTCATCGGTCCTTCTGGATCAGGAAAATCGACGTTTTTACGATGTATTAATCGTTTAGAAGAGCCGACAAGTGGGGAAATTACCGTTGGTGGTACATTAATTACGGAAAAAAATATATTGAAAGTCCGTGAAAATTTAGGGATGGTATTTCAAAATTTCAATTTATTCCCTCATAAAACGGTACTCGAAAACTTAATTTACGCACCGATGAACGTGAAGGGAATGTCAAAAAATAAAGCGGTTGAAACGGCAGAGGATCTTCTTCGTCAAGTAGGCTTGTTTGAAAAACGAAATGAATACCCAAATCGTCTTTCTGGCGGGCAAAAACAACGTGTTGCCATTGCCCGTGCCCTTGCTATGAATCCAACGGTTATGCTTTTTGATGAACCGACTTCTGCATTGGATCCTGAAATGGTAAAAGAAGTGTTAAACGTGATGAAATCACTAGCGGAATCAGGAATGACGATGATTATTGTAACCCACGAAATGGGATTCGCCCGTGAAGTGGCAGATCGTGTTCTATTCCTTGAGGGTGGTTATCTTGTTGAAGATGCCGCACCAGAAGTGTTTTTCAATTCTCCTAAGTCTAATCGAGCTAGAGCCTTTTTAGATAAAGTGCTTTAATAGAATGAGAGTTAAATGAACGAATCGTCAGTTCATCATGGATAACTGACGGTTTTTGATTGGGAAAATACTATAACAAAAAGTAGAGGAGCATATATCAGTTTTTTAAGATGAATTTTATAGCGTTTTTTGCACATCCTAACATTATTCGGTTATGTTTTGAACTAGTCTTTAATGAAGCTTTTTTAAGTATGGAGGACTTCGTATGAGTGGGCAATATCAAAAAATCGCAGTTGCAATAGACTTTTCTGAACTGTCGTTAAAAGCGTTTGAACGAGCAATTAATGTAGCGAATCATTATGGAGCAACATTATTATTAGTTCATGTCGTTGACACGAAATCCTTTGGTTCTATAACAGCATATGATTTAGACTTTGCTGGAAAATTGGTGAAGGAAAGTAATATGAAATTGGAAGAGCTCAAAAGTAAAGCGGAGCAAGCTGGTGTAAGTAAGATAGACGTAGTGGTTAAAGAAGGCTCTTCAAAAGAAGTTTTAATTGAGCTACCTGATGTTGATTTAATTGTTTGCGGGGCGATGGGAACGAATCAAATTGAAAAAATGCTCATCGGATCTGTCGCAGAACGTATTGCTCGGTTTGCTCCGTGTGAAGTACTAATTGTTCGGTAATATTTACATGATTCCTCTTTTTAGGCAGAAGGAATTTCTGCTTAGAAGGAGGTTTTTCTGATTGAACGACAAAAATATTAATAAAAAAATATTCTCGCTAATTTTCATCCATCATTTATTTTTATGGGAATTCAATCGGAAAAATGTTATATAAATATAATAAAGTTAATTCGATAACCAGTGTTTTTATTTTGTTTTTTGTTATGTTGTAGGGAAAAAGGTTATCAAAATTATGTTGATTGATTGAAAACAATTTCTCTTATTTGATAGTTAATTTCTAATTTTTGAATATAAATTCTAAAAGGTGTAATATCTTTGTGAAGGGTAAGAGTGCTTGTGTTATAGGGTTTTGTGATGAGGAAACTTTATACATATCGATAGAAACATTATTATAGAAAAATGAAGGCGTGGATGGTTTTTATCATTTATTCTATGTGGATTTTGCGCTTATTTTATTATTTTCTACTTTTTGCAGAAAAAAACTGTTTTATTCAAATAATTTTTTTTACAAAAACTATTGATTTTCATATTTTGTAAATGTTATCTTGATAAAGTAGTTGTCACAACTTGTTCAAAGTTAGAAAGAAAGGGGTTCAAAGAGAAATATGAAGAAAAATCGATGGTTAATTGCGCTTTCTGCGATTGCAATACATCTTTCGATAGGTGGCGCATACGCCTACAGCGTTTATAAAATTCCGATTACAACGGAAATGGGTTGGAGTGCAACAAATGTCACTGTTGCCTTTACAATTATGATGGGGTTAGCTGGATTTGCAGCTGCACTATTTGGTAAATTAGTAGAAAAAATGGGACCAAGAAAATCAGCTATGATTGCTGCGCTACTATTTGGTGCTGGACAAGCAGGTTCTGGTTTAGCAATCGTAATGGATTCAGTTGTTCTTTATTGGTTAACTTACGGATTGTTAAGTGGTTTAGGTATGGGGATTGGATATATTGCACCTGTATCAACATTAGTAAAATGGTTCCCTGATCGTCGTGGGTTAGCAACAGGGATGGCTGTATTAGGCTTTGGTTCTGGGGCATTAATTACTGCACCGGTTGCAGCAAACTTAATGGAAGGTGTAGGGATTTCTAATACATACTTCATCTTAGGGATTAGCTATTTTGTATTAATGATTTTAGGAGCTTTATATATTGCCCCTCCTGCACAAGGTTATATGCCAGAAGGAATGAAGAAAGCTACTGAAGAAGGAACAAAAGTAGTAAAACAAGATTTATCCCAAATGTCAGCAAAAGAAGCTGTAAAAACAAGACAGTTTTGGATGCTTTGGGCAATGCATTTAGTAAACGTTACTGCCGGAATTATGATGATTTCTGTTGCCTCTCCGATGGCGCAAGAAATTGTCGGACTATCGGTCGCAGGTGCTGCGGCAATGGTTGGTGTAATGGGATTATTTAACGGTGGTGGTCGATTAATTTGGGCAGCAATTTCCGATTATATTGGTCGTCCAAATATATTCGTTATCTTCTTCACAATTCAAGTCATTACATTCGCTGTATTACCATTTACAACAAATGTCTTTTTATTCCAAGCATTTATCTTCCTAGTAGTTAGTTGTTACGGTGGTGGATTCTCTAATTTACCGGCATATGCTAGTGATTTATTTGGAACAAAACAACTAGGTGTTATCCACGGGTACTTATTAACAACTTGGTCACTAGGTGGAATTTTTGGTCCGATTATCGTTAATTCTATAAAGAGTGCATCTGGAAGTTACATTACTGTGTTCTACCTCTTTACTGGATTAATTGCGATATCTTTATTAATTTCTTTATTGCTACGTGCAGACGTAAACAAAAAGAAAAAACTAATGGAACAAAAGAAAAAAGAAACAGTTGGAGATCTCTCAACTACAACATTATAAGAGTGAAAATAAACTACCGAATATTCGTCATATCGCCTTATGACGTTATTCGGTTTTTTTATCGAAAAGGTTGTTATATAACAATGATTCATTTCTTATTTACTGTAATACAGTTTCTCAAAATGTTCAACTTCATTGTCAAAATTGTTTAGAATTCCTGAATGAAAGAGAGATTTTACGTTTGAAATCTAACAAGTGTCATGAACATCTTTTATTAATAAGTTCATAGATTATGACAAATATCATGGAATGAATATTACATCTTATTCTATACAAACTATGTGTATATGGAATAATCAATATAAGAGGTGAAGAAAAGTGGCACAAGCGGTTGCTGTTCAAAGTAGTTATAGTAAGAAAGAAGAGTTGTGGAATGCGATAACCCACGGATTAGGTGCGATATTAGCTATCCCTGCCACGACTTTATTAGTGATGAAAGCACAAAATTCTAGCTCGACTATTGAGCTAATGAGTTACATTATTTTTGGTATTTCGATGTTTTGTTTATATGCAGCATCAACTTTGTATCATTCGTGGCCAACTCATAAAAGTTTGTTGAAAAAATTAGATCATAGTTCCATTTTTCTTTTAATAGCGGGTTCTTATACACCCTTTGCCCTCGTAGCGATTGGTGGTAAATTAGGATGGACGTTGTTTTTCCTTGAATGGATTTTAGCTATTTTAGGCATCATTTTTAAAATGTATTTCGTACATCGTTTCGAACGACTATCCCTTATCATTTATTTAGGGATGGGCTGGCTCGCCATTTTTGTATATGAACCATTATTAAATCATATAACAGGGAATGGTTTTTTAACGTTACTAGCAGGCGGTTTAAGTTATACAGTAGGTACGTATTTTTATAAAAACAAAAGAATTCCATATAATCATGCGATATGGCATGTTTTTGTAATAGGCGGAAGCTTATGTATGTTTTTAACGATTTATTTATTTGTTTAATTTAAAAAAGAGGAGAAGGCTTGCTGCCTAATCCTCTTTTTATTTTAGAAATTTTACTCCTCGTAAATCATTTTTTTCGTCATACCACCGTCTACAGTTAAATTGATTCCTGTTACAAAATCGTTTTGATCATCTGTTAAATAAAAACATGCTCGAGCAATATCTGAGGGTTTTCCTACCCTTCCTGAAAAATGTTGGCGATGATCAATCTCCCTCAACTGTGCATAATCACCGGTTTCAATCCAGCCTGGAGAAATACAATTTACCCGGATGTGATCTGGTGCAAAGGAGCTAGCTAATGCATGGGTTAATGCAACGATACCACCCTTTGTTGCAGCGTAGGATTCAGTATGTGGTTCAGACATAAACGCCCTTGTAGATGCCATCGAAACGATAGCACCGCCATTTTTATTTAAACGCATAAATTTCGCTGCTTCTCTTGAACAGATAAAGACGCTTCGTAAATTTGTGTTAATCACATCGTCCCAAACGTCCATCGAAATATCGTAGGGCGAAATAGGTCTAAAAATACCTGCATTATTAATTAAAATATCAATAGTTCCAAACCTTTCAACTGAAGTGGTCATTAACTGAATGACATCTTGTTCTTTCCGTACATCCGTTGGAATGAAATGGACGGAATAGCCTTTATTCTTTAGATTAGTACTAACTTCTACACCTAATTGTTCATTTATATCCGCTAAAATTACATGAGCGCCAGCTTCAGCGTATCGGGATGCTACTTCTCGTCCAATTCCTTGTGCAGCACCTGTTACGATAACTACCTTATTAAGAAACATATATATTCTCCTTTCTTTTTTACGGTTATTTATTCCATATTCATTGAAAAATGGCAAGTGTTATTACTTGAAAAAAACATACAAAAAAGGATAGAAGACTAGAGAGTAGTTTCTATCCTTACCGTTTTTTCGTTATTCCTATCTTTCATCTTGAGGAGCGATATGAAGGGGAGGAGGTACTAACCATCCTTTACTTTTGTTTAAACGTAATAATTTTGTGGCTAATTGTGCTTTAGCCATGTGAAATTGACCGTACATCGCTGCAATATCTTCCCTAGTGCTTTTTCCCATAGCTGTACTGCAAGCGACTAACCCCGTAGCGACGTTGCCAGATATAATCGCACTAATTTCCGGATCATTATATTTTGCTCCTACAGGGATGTCTTCAAGGCGAGCGTTAGGGCGTTCTGGGGGAACGGGTGGTAATCCAACACCGTTTACTTTTAAAATTTCTGTTAATTGCTTATTTTCTTCTTCCATACCAACAACCGCTTCTTCTACTAACTTCGCTAAATCGCGATCTCCAGTATGGTTATATAAGGTTTGATACATAGCAATCATTCCGTTATTTGTTAAAACATTCGACCAAATTGTAAAAACTTCTCCGTAATGTAGCGGCTCTTCTTTTGGATTTCGACTCATGATTCCCATGGATAACACTCCTTGTTAATACATATTATTTCCTAACTAAAACTAGAGTGGTCAAGAATGAAATTATTATTCATTTTCATAATATTTCCATGGACTATTTTCAGTATAATGAACGGGCTCTTTATATGATTTTCAAATTCGTAAAAAATAAAGGAACTTCTAGAAGAATAGGAGAAATGAATAGAGGGGAAATGAACAATATTAAAGGAGGATTGAGAATGACAGAAGAGGTTTTTTTAAAAAAATTGGAAGCTGAATTAGGTTTGTTAAAGGAGGAAGAACGGAAAAATATTATACGGGATTTTAAGGAATACTTTGCCAACGGAAAGGCAGAAGGGAAAAAAAAGCCGATCCCCCTTTGCAGTTCCAAATGATTGGTATATGTCGTCTGAAAAAGCTGAAAAAGCGGGTTTCCAATGTCAACCTTTACAAGGGTGGTTGCCTATGTTAATTCAAAAACTAGCAAATAAGTTACAATAAAGTAATACAGCTACTTATGAATGGGATGTATTTCATATTCTTAAGTAGCTTTTTAATTCTCTATTGAACAATTAAGTCGTTATTCCCTTCGATTAAAATGATAAAAAGTCGGTTAATACTTGAATAACTTTGGAACTTTTATTGAATGATATTGTTCGTTGAAAAAATAAAAGGTACAATAACTACAATTGTTTGGCAATATTTTCATAGCAGACATCAGGGAGTGAGACGTTTGAAGAAAAAGCAAAAAAAATATACAACATTTGATAATGTCGTAATATTTCCTGGTACAGTCGAAAAATTAATAGCACAAGCTCATGAATTTGTAGAAAACTATCAATATGATTTAGCAAATAAAAATTTTGAAGAAGCATTAAAATATACTGAAGGTGATGAATTAACCCTTAGTGTTTATGCCTATTCATTATATGAAACGAAATCATTTGAAAAAGCAAAAGATGTTTGTGAACGTTTATTAAGTATTGGCCCTACGATGTACCTAGAAGTAATGGAATTATATTTAACTATTTGCATGCAACTGAAACAATTTAAACAGGTTGAGAGTATAATTACTTCTTTATTAGAAGAAGGAGCAATTCCAGAAGAGCAAATTGAAAAATTTGAGCGGTTAAAGGATATAAACGCTAACATAGCGGGAAATGTTGTAAAACAAGAAGAACCTGTAAAAAATCACAACGATGTAGACCCTGAGCTGTTTAATTTAGAACAATTTATGTCTCTTTCACCAAGCAAACAACTAAATACTGTTCACGAATTGACGATGTTAAATATACGACCGATTGTACCTCAATTAAAAGCTATTATCGAAAATGAAAAAACCCATCCTTTTATTAAAAGTATTGTATTAATATTACTTGTAGAGCAACAAGTGGATATTCATTTGACAATAAGTAAGTTCGATAAAGTAATGACAGTCAATCCATCTAAACTGGAGTTACCAACAAAAATGCCGCAATATACTCAAGTATCGAAAGTTGTTGTGGAGAAATTAGAAAAGGAACCTTCCACTTTAGAAATGGTCGAATACTTAATTGCAAAACATTCAATTGTCACATATCCCTTTGAATGGTTGTCTTATGATTCAGAAGATGTTGCGATTAGTTATATCGATTTTGTCAAAACAATGTTTGGTAGTGTTCATGAAATGGATTACGAACTTGTGGAATTTTTGCAAAATCTAGAAAAGTTAACAGAACTACAAGAAGTATGAAAAAAGTTGAAACTCCGTTTATCTATGTTATACTAAAATGGTTGTCAAAATCGTATAAACGAGTGGTTTGTCTAACAATTGTAAACTAATTTTGGAGGTATTATAAATGTCAGCAAAATGGGAAAAACAAGAAGGTAATATTGGTACATTAACAATCGAAGTACCAGCTGAAGAAGTTAACAAAGCTTTAGATAAAGCTTTCGCGAAAGTAGTGAAAGAAATTAACGTACCTGGCTTCCGTAAAGGAAAAATGCCACGTCCAATTTTTGAAAAACGCTTTGGTGTTGAAGCTCTTTATCAAGATGCTTTAGAAATTTTAGTTCCAGATGCATATTCAAATGCAATCGATGAAACAGGTATTGTTCCTGTAGATTATCCAGAAATCGATGGAACTGAAAACTTCGCTAAAGGACAAGATTTCACTTTTACAGCAAAAGTTACAGTTAAACCAGAACCAAAACTTGGTGAATACAAAGGTTTAGAAGTGAAAAAATTAGCAACAGAAGTAACGGATGAAGAAGTTGAAGCTCAAATCCAAGAACAATTAAACCGTAAAGCAGAATTAGAAATTAAAGAAGACGAAGCAATCGTAGAAGGTGATACTGCTGTTATCGATTTCGAAGGTTTCGTTGGTGAAGAAGCGTTCGAAGGTGGAAAAGGTGAAGACTATCCATTAGAAATCGGTTCTGGTTCATTCATTCCAGGATTCGAAGAACAATTAGTAGGTTTAAAAGCTGGAGAATCAAAAGATGTTGTTGTTACATTCCCAGAAGAATATCACGCTGAAGAATTAGCTGGTAAAGAAGCTACATTCAAAGTAACTGTGAAAGAAGTAAAAACAAAAGTTCTTCCAGAATTAAACGACGAATTCGCTAAAGAAATCGATCCTGAAGTTGAATCTTTAGAAGCATTACGTGCGAAATTAAAAGAACAAACTTTAGAGCAAAAGAAAGCTGAAGCAGAAAGTGCTTTACGTGATGAATTAGTAGAAAAAGCAGCTGAAAATGCTGAAATCGATATTCCAGAATCTATGACTCACAATGAAATTCACCGCATGATCGACGAATTCGGTCAACGTTTACAAATGCAAGGTATGACTCTAGACCTTTACTACCAATTCTCAGGTCAAGATGAGCATGCTTTACATGAACAAATGCGTCCAGAAGCTGAAAATCGCGTACGTGTTTCATTAACTTTAGAAGCAATTGCTAAAGCAGAAAACATCGAAGTAACAGAAGAAGATGTTAATGCTGAACTAGAAAAAATGGCAGCACAATTTGGTATGACAAATGACCAAATTATTTCAGCTTTAGGTGGAAATACTGAAATTCTAGAAAACGATATTCGTACACAAAAAACAGTTGAGTTCTTAGTTGAGAACGCAAAAATTACTGAATAATTTCTTGTTTTCTAGTACAATGTAGTTGAATGAATATTGTGACAAGGTACGGCAACTCACCGTACCTTGTTTTAAAACTAGAAATATTCTGAATTGTCGGTAAAATTAGGGAATTTTCTCAATGTTTAACAACTTTCATTGGATTTAGTCAAATTTTGTTTGACATATTGAATCAATACATAGACAAAATAAGCTTATAATAAATGCTATTATGGGTGAATCGAAACAACTTATTTGATAAACATAACAGAATCTTGTAAGATTGTTGCTTGAATAGGGGTGAAGCAAATTGTTCAAATTTAATGATGAAAAAGGCAATTTAAAGTGTTCATTCTGTGGAAAACCACAGGAACAAGTACGTAAATTAGTAGCTGGACCTGGCGTTTACATTTGTGATGAATGTATCGAGCTTTGTTCTGAAATCGTTGTAGAAGAGTTAGGGGTAGAAGAGGAAATTGAATTTCAAGAGATCCCTAAACCAAAAGAGATATTATCGATTTTAGACGAATATGTAATTGGACAAGAGCGCGCCAAGAAAGCATTATCAGTTGCTGTGTACAATCATTACAAACGAATTAATTCGAACAGCAAAATTGATGATGTCGAATTGTCAAAATCGAATATCGTTTTAATTGGACCTACTGGTAGTGGGAAAACACTCCTTGCTCAAACATTAGCACGTATTTTAAACGTACCATTTGCAATCGCAGATGCGACTTCTCTTACTGAAGCGGGGTATGTTGGTGAGGATGTTGAAAATATCCTTTTAAAATTAATACAAGCTGCTGATTATGATATCGAACGTGCAGAAAAAGGGATTATTTATATAGATGAAATCGATAAAGTAGCTCGTAAATCTGAAAACCCTTCAATTACACGTGATGTATCAGGCGAAGGTGTTCAACAAGCATTACTTAAAATTCTTGAAGGTACGGTTGCAAGTGTTCCTCCACAAGGTGGAAGAAAACATCCGCATCAAGAGTTTTTACAAATAGATACAACGAACATTCTATTTATTGTTGGTGGAGCGTTCGACGGTATTGAACAAATTATTAAACGTCGTCAAGGACGTAAAGTAATTGGTTTTGGTGCTGATCCGAAGAAAGTGGAAGAGGATAGTGCGTCATTACTTTCTCAATTAATTCCTGAAGATTTATTAAAATTTGGTTTAATTCCTGAATTCATTGGACGTTTACCAGTTTTAGCATCTTTAGAACAGTTAGACGAGAGCGCATTAGTGCGTATTTTAACTGAACCGAAAAATGCTTTGGTGAAACAGTACCAAAAAATGTTTGAACTAGATAAAGTGGAATTAGATTTCGAAGAAGAAGCATTGTTAGCGATTGCAAAAGAAGCCATTGAACGAAAAACTGGGGCTCGCGGATTGCGTTCGATTATTGAATCAACAATGTTAGATATGATGTTTGAACTTCCTTCCCGTGAAGATATTGTGAAATGTATTATTACGAAGGAAACAATAACGGAAAAAGCTACACCGAAATTGATTCTTGCTGATGGAACAGAACTAAATATTTCAGACAAAAAAACTTCAGCTTAATTTAGCTAAAGTTCAGCAATTAGTTTTGAGAGCTGACTTCGAACTTGCGTTTAATTAGCGCTATTTCGTAAGTCAGCTCTTTGTTCCAAAAATAAACTACATATAAGTGTCTAATTTAAGTTTTTATTTACATAATAAGTAGTAGGTATAAGACTAACATTTTCGCTCAATACAGAATTTACTATGAATATGTAAGTGAAATGTCGTTTTTTTATCACATACTAAACAAGCGGGTTGTAACGGAAAATGTGGATGGAGGTGAATACCCGCATGACTAAAACAAAAGAAAATATTCCACTATTACCATTACGTGGCTTATTAGTTTACCCTTCAATGGTTTTACATATTGATGTAGGGAGAGCTCGGTCGGTAGCGGCTTTAGAACACGCAATGTTAAACGAAAATCAAATCTTTTTAGCAACACAAAAGGATTTACGTGTGGAACAGCCGACAAAAGATGAGCTTTATTCCATTGGTACACTAGTAAATGTAAAACAAATGCTAAAACTTCCAAATGGAACTTTGCGCATATTAGTTGAAGGCATAAGCCGTGCGAAAATGACTCATTATGAAGAACAAAAGAATTTCACGATAGTGAATCTTGAAATTCATGAAGATGATACGGAAAAGGACGCAGAAATCGAGGCGTTAATGCGTACTTTAATTTCTTATTTTGAAAAATACGCCAAATCATCAAACAAAATAACTTCAGAGACGATTGATTCCGTTATAGACATTGAAGAACCTGGTCGACTTTGTGACATCGTAGCATCCCATTTGCCTTTTAAAGTGTCGGAAAAGCAAGAAGTCTTAAGCCTTTTCGATGTAAAGAAACGGTTAAATCACTTAATCGTTCGTCTTCATGATGAACAGGAAGTATTAAACCTTGAAAAGAAAATCAATTCTAAAGTAAAACAAGCGATGGAACGGACGCAAAAGGAATATTATTTGCGCGAACAGATGAAGGCGATACAAGCCGAACTTGGCGACCGTGAAGGAAAAACGGGAGAAGTAGCCGATTTGCGGAAACGGGTAGAAGAAGCTGGTATGCCTGAATCCACTAAAAGGGTAGCAATCAAAGAATTGGATCGATATGAAAAGCTTCCAGCTGCAAGTGCTGAGAGTGGGGTTATTCGAAATTATATAGAATGGCTTATTACCGTTCCTTGGAAGGAAAGCACGGAAGATCGTTTAGATATAAAACATGCAGAAGAAATTTTAAATCGTGATCATGATGGATTAGAAAAAGTAAAAGAACGTATTTTAGAATATTTATCTGTCCGTCAATTGAAAAATTCTGTCCGTGGTCCAATACTCTGTTTAGCAGGGCCTCCGGGGGTTGGTAAAACTTCATTGGCAAAATCTGTTGCTGAAAGTTTAAATCGTCATTTTGTCCGCGTATCCTTAGGTGGAGTAAGGGATGAATCGGAAATTCGTGGTCACCGACGTACGTACGTTGGGGCAATGCCTGGCCGTATTATTCAAGGGATGAAAAAAGCTGGTACAGTAAATCCGGTATTTCTACTAGATGAAATCGATAAAATGTCCAACGATTTCCGTGGCGATCCATCTGCTGCTATGTTGGAAGTATTAGATCCAGAGCAAAATAATTCCTTTAGTGACCATTACTTGGAAGAACCTTATGATCTTTCACAAGTGTTATTTATTGCTACGGCTAATGATTTAAGCACAATCCCAGGACCTTTACTAGATCGTATGGAAATCATTTCGATTGCTGGTTATACAGAAATTGAAAAAACGCTCATTACAAAAAATCATTTAATACCAAAACAAATTAGTGAAAACGGTTTGAAAAAATCTCAGCTTATTATTAAAGACGAAGCAATCATTGATTTAATTCGTTATTACACTAGAGAAGCCGGTGTTCGTAATTTGCAAAGACAAATTGCTTCCCTTTGTCGTAAGGCTGCTAAAATAATTGTCTCCGGTGAGAAAAAACGGGTGACGGTGAACTCAAAAGTATTAGAGGATATGCTTGGTAAACACCGATTCCACTATGGTCAAGCAGAAACAGAAAACCAAGTAGGGGTTGCTACTGGTTTAGCTTATACGACTGTTGGTGGCGATACACTCCAAATCGAAGTATCATTAACACCTGGGAAGGGTAAATTAATCTTAACAGGTAAGCTTGGAGATGTAATGAAGGAATCTGCCCAAACGGCGTTATCCTATGTTCGTTCTTTAACGGATAAATTAGCAATTGATGAAGATTACTTCGATCAACATGATATTCATATTCACGTTCCAGAAGGGGCAGTACCAAAGGATGGTCCATCAGCAGGGATTACGATGGCGACAGCCCTTGTTTCAGCCATTTCCAATAAACCGATTAATCGTGAAGTAGGGATGACTGGAGAAATTACATTGCGCGGACGTGTATTACCGATTGGTGGTTTAAAAGAGAAATCATTAGGAGCCCATCGTGCAGGTTTAACTACAATTATTATTCCAAAGGATAATGAAAAAGATATAGATGATATTCCAGACACAATTCGTGAACAATTGACGTTTAAGCCGGTATCATCTGCAGAAGAAGTGCTTAATATTGCACTTGTTGGAGGTTTTAAATGAAATGAAAGTCCATAACGTAGAAATGGTTATAAGTGCCGTTAAACCAGAGCAATATCCAGAAGATGGACTTCCTGAATTTGCTTTAGCGGGCCGTTCGAATGTAGGGAAATCTTCCTTCATCAATAAGATGATTGGCAGAAAAGCATTAGCTCGTATTTCATCTAAGCCAGGGAAAACGCAAACGTTAAACTTTTATAAAATCGAGGAACAATTATTTTTCGTTGACGTACCTGGTTATGGCTATGCCAAAGTTTCCAAAAAGGAACGGGAAGCGTGGGGGAAAATGATTGAACGATATATAACAGCGCGTAGAGTATTACGTGCTGTTGTATTAATCGTTGATTTAAGACATGTCCCTACACAAGATGATGTCATGATGTACGATTTTTTAAAGTATTACAACATTCCTGCCATCGTTATTGCAACAAAAGCCGATAAGATAAAAAAAGGTAATTGGGAAAAGCATAAAAAAGTAGTAAGAGAAACGTTAGAGATGGATAAAAATGATCCACTAATCGTTTTTTCATCAGAAACAGGTTTAGGCTTCGAACAAGCTTGGACTGAAATTGAAAAACGAATGTAATCCTACATAAATCTACATGCGCTAGTAAAATTTTTGCTAGCGTATTTTTCTTAAACGATATTTCGACATTACATAACGAAATAATAGAATTATTCTAACTATTTCTTTTTAAGCATTCTAATTTGAAACATCACGTAATATTTGTTACACTTACTTTAGAATAATTCTAATTTAAAAATACTTTCATAGCATGTTCACATTTTATCGTGTGGATAACGCTTTCTTTATGTTAAAATAAAATTTATGAAATAGATCGTGTGAGGTGTAAAGTTCATGCATACACTAGTCGTAGGCTTGAATTATAGAACTGCGCCAGTCGAAATTCGTGAAAAATTGTCGTTTATTGAGAGTGAATTACCGAAGGCGATGGCAGCATTAAAAAAAGAAAAAAGCATATTAGAAGACGTAATTGTTTCAACATGTAACCGAACTGAAATATATGCGGTAGTTGATCAATTGCATACAGGCCGATATTATATTAAACAATTTTTAGCGAAATGGTTCGACATTCCTGTTGAACAATTTGAAACTCATTTATATATTCGAGAAGATGACGATTCGTTACATCATTTATTCCGAGTTACATCAGGAATTGACTCAATGGTGTTAGGTGAAACTCAAATTCTTGGACAAGTGAAGAAAAGCTTTTTAGAAGCCCAAGAAATTGGTTCTACTGGTACGATTTACAACCAATTGTTCAAACAAGCTGTCACTTTCGCTAAGCGTGCTCATAATGAAACGACAATTAATGAAAATGCAGTATCTGTTTCATATGCAGCAGTAGAACTTGCTAAAAAGATTTTCGGTTCATTAAAAAATAAACACGTTGCAATATTAGGTGCTGGTAAAATGGGTGAATTGGCGATTCAAAACTTATACGGTAACGGTGTAGGGAAAGTAACTGTTGTTAACCGTACTTTTGAAAAGGCCGAAAAACTAGCATCGAAATTTAACGGTGATGCGAAATCAATGCAAGAACTACAATGTATTTTATTAGAAGCAGATATATTAATTAGTTCTACAGGTTCGACAGATTATGTGATTGACTTGGAACTAATGGAGTACGTAGAACGTTTACGTAAAGGGAAACCTTTATTTATGGTCGATATCGCAGTACCCCGTGACTTAGATCCACGTATTGGCGATTTATCAAATGTTTTCTTATATGATATAGATGATTTGCAAGGTATTGTGGAAGCAAATTTAGCGGAACGTGAACAAGCGGCTCAAGAAATTACAGAAATGATTGGACAAGAAGTCGTTCAATTTAAAGATTGGTTTGCAACTTTAGGCGTTGTTCCTGTTATTTCTGCCCTTCGCAAAAAGGCGGATCGCATTCAAAAAGAAACGATGTCTAGTATTGAAAATAAAATGCCTAACTTAACGGAACGTGAACGCAAAATATTAAATAAACATACAAAATCCATCATTAATCAATTATTGAAGGATCCTATTTTACAAGCGAAGGAATTGGCGAATTCACCTAAGGCAAATCAACAATTGATGCTTTTCCAACAAATATTTGGTATTGAAGAAGCAGTCAATGAAGAAGTGAATACTCAACAGCGAAGTGAACAAGCTTTTATGGAAAGTTCACAAAATAAGGCAGTTTTAGATGGGAAATTGTCATATTAATTTTATTTAGTTAGAAGGATATTGGCTAAATAAAGCCTCTTAATATGGAAGCAACTATTTGATTTTCGTTATATATTGTATCTGTTGCCTTGTATTAAAAGTAGGCATTTTTATTTGTAATTGAGGCGTTTTCGTATCTGTATGGTAAACTGAGATACGAGAACGCTTATTTTTTGAAGTTTTACATATTTTTACTGAAAACCTTGAATAAGGTATTAGATTGATAAAAGTTGTAAAAGATGAAGAAGGGTAGCGAAATGACACAATTAGCAATGGCTAGGCTTTATGAGATCATGGTTGTTCTTTATGCCGTCGGAATCGTATTTTATTTCATCGATTTTTTCTACAAACGTGTTAAAATTCGACGAATTGGCTTTTGGCTCATTTCCGTCGTATGGGTCTTACAAACTGCATTCTTTTTACTTTATATAATCGAAATTAGGCGTTTCCCTATTCTCTCATTGACAGAGGGGATTTACTTTTACGCATGGTTACTTGTGACGATTTCGATTATTTTACATTGTATTGCACGAGTTGATTTACCTGTATTTTTTATTAATGTTTTAGGATTTATCTTTGTGACGATTCATTTATTTGCACCAAATCAGGTCGAACATCCACTAGTTGAATCGCTAGAATCTGAGATGGTATTTATCCATATATCCTTTGCTATTATTTCCTATGCTGCTTTTTCCCTTTCTTTTGTTTTTTCTGTTTTATATTTAATTTTATACAGATTGCTAAAGGAGAAAAAGTATACGAAATTATGGTCCCGCTTACCTAGTTTGCATCAAATGAGTAGGTGGATGTTTTATTCCGTTTTAATTGGTGTTCCGATTATTTTTATTAGTTTATTATTAGGCTTGGAATGGGCGTTTTTAAAATTGGAGGTCCTCTCCATTTTCGATATAAAAATTGTCGGTTCCTTTGTCATTACGGTTATTTATTTAACGGTTTTAGTATTACATCATAGTGGGAAACTTACAGGTTTAAATTTTGCTTGGGCACAAATTTACACTTTCTTACTTGTTGTAATTAATTTCTTCTTAGGTAGTAAATTATCCAATTTTCATTTTTGGTATTAGTAGAAAGGTAGGCTTATCATGAGAAAAATCATCGTAGGTTCACGGAAAAGTAAATTAGCACTAACTCAAACGAACTGGTTTATAAATGAATTAAAAAACGCGGGAGTTCCTTTTGAGTTTGAAGTAAAGGAAATTGTAACAAAGGGAGACCGTATTTTAGATGTTCAATTGTCTAAAGTTGGAGGGAAAGGGTTATTTGTAAAAGAAATCGAACAAGCCTTGTATGATAAAGAAATCGATTTTGCTGTTCATTCCATGAAAGACATGCCAGCAGTATTACCAGAAGGGTTAGTTATTGGATGTATTCCTCCCCGTGAAGATGCAAGAGATGCCTTTATCTCAAAAGGTCATGTGAAATTTGCGGACTTACCTAAAGGAGCAGTTGTTGGGACAAGCTCTTTACGTCGTAGTGCTCAACTTTTACAGGCAAGACCTGATCTTGAAATTAAATGGATTCGAGGAAATGTAGATACTCGTTTAGCAAAACTTGAAAATGAAGATTACGATGCAATCATTTTAGCTGCAGCTGGTCTGAAACGTCTTGGTTGGAATGATGACGTCGTTACAGAATATTTAGATATCGATTTATGTTTACCTGCAGTAGCCCAAGGAACATTAGGAATTGAATGTCGCGGGGATGACAAAGAGCTATTAGATGCATTAGCAAAATTAACAGATCAAACTACTTGGAACGAAGCCCATGCTGAGCGTGCCTTTTTAGCTGCTATGGATGGTGGCTGCCAAGTGCCAATCGCAGGCTATGCAAAAACTGAAGGGGATACATTAACTTTAACTGGACTAGTTGCAGCCCCAGATTCATCTGTTATTTATAAAGAAACTTTAACTGGAACTAACCCTGAGCAATTAGGGAAAGAAGTAGCGAACATTTTAACAGAGCAAGGAGCCTTTGATTTAATTCAGAAAGTAAAGGCTGAACAAAATGCTTAAACCTTTAGAAGGAAATACGGTCGTTTTAACGGGTACGACAAAATCGACTACAATCCTTACTAAAATTCAGTCATTAGGTGGAGAAGCTATTTCCTGTCCTCTTATTGAAACGAAAGAAACGATTCATCGAAATGATGATGAGCTACTTCAAAAAGCTCGAATAGTTGACTGGCTTATTTTCACAAGTCAAAATGGTGTCAGAGCCTTTTGTGATAAGATGAAACGCCACCATTTAACCACTGCCCACTTTAATGGGCGGGTGGCGGCGGTTGGTACAAAAACAGCGAAATCTTTGGAACAAAATGGCTTCCAAGTAAGCTTCATGCCGACGGTTTTTAGTGCCGATGTATTTGTGAAGGAGTTCCCAGCGATAACGGGGGACGAACCAAACTGTTTGTTTATTAAAGGAAATAAAGCGAAAGATACGCTGAAAAGGGGATTACCTTTTGACGTGAAAGAATGGACTGTGTATGATACACATGAAAATCTGACCAATATTCAGCCTTTAATAGAACTTGTACAAACAAAGGCAAAACCAATCCTTATTTTCGCAAGCCCTTCAGCTGTAGATGTTTTTGCAAATCATGTTGCCCCTATTACCGGGTGGGATAAAGCTAAATTAGCTGCCATTGGCCATATAACAGCAGCAAGAATAGCGTTTTATGGTGCTGAAGTTACATACAAACCGAAAGTTTATACAATGGAAGCAGTTATTGAAGAAATTCAAAGAAAGAAGGAAATCAATCATGAAAGATCTTAATTTCAAAAGACATCGTCGTCTTCGTTCATCCGCAACAATGCGTTCAATGGTGAAAGAAACTTATTTGCATAAAGAGGATTTTATTTATCCGATTTTTGTCATTGAAGGGGAAAATATAAAAAATGAAGTAAGCTCCATGCCTGGTGTTTTCCAATATTCTTTGGACAGATTAGCTGAAGAAGTAGATGAAGTTGTCGCTTTAGGAATTCCATCGGTTATTTTATTCGGTATACCAGCAGAAAAGGATGCTGTAGGTACTGGTGCATTCCATGACCATGGTATTGTTCAAGAAGCAACTCGTTTAATTAAAGAACGTCATCCGGAATTAATCGTTATTGCGGATACATGTTTATGTGAATTTACTGATCATGGTCATTGTGGAGTAGTAGAAGGAGAAAAAATCTTAAATGACCCTTCACTAGATGTTTTAGCCCGTACAGCTGTATCTCAAGCAAAAGCAGGAGCGGACATTATTGCCCCATCCAATATGATGGATGGTTTCGTAGCGGCTATTCGTGTTGCCTTAGATGAAGCTGGTTTCGAAGATGTACCGATTATGTCTTACGCTGTAAAATATGCATCTGCTTACTATGGTCCATTCCGTGAAGCAGCAGATGGGGCTCCCCAATTTGGAGACCGTAAAACGTATCAAATGGATCCAGCGAATCGTTTAGAAGCATTCCGGGAAGCAGAATCCGATATCGAAGAAGGAGCAGATTTCTTAATCGTAAAACCTGCACTATCTTATTTAGATATTATTCGTGATGTTCGTAACAATTACAATTTACCAATCGTGGCTTATAACGTATCTGGTGAATATGCGATGGTAAAAGCAGCAGCATTAAACGGCTGGATTGATGAAAAAGCGGTAGTGCTAGAAACTTTACTTGGTATGAAACGTGCTGGTGCTGATATGATTCTTACTTATCATGCAAAAGATGCTGTCCGTTGGTTGGAGGGGAAATAATCATGACATACGAAAAATCGATTCAAGCATTTTCTGAAAGTGTTCATTTAATGCCTGGTGGGGTAAATAGCCCTGTACGTGCATTTAAATCAGTTAACACAGATCCAATTTTTATGGAATCTGGAAAAGGTGCCATTATTAAAGATATCGATGGCAATGAATACATTGACTATGTATTAAGTTGGGGCCCCCTTATTTTAGGTCATTCCCATCCAGAAGTTGTGAAAGCTATTCAAGAGCAAGCTGCAAAAGGCTCTTCTTTTGGTGCTCCAACTTTATTGGAAAATGAATTAGCTCAAATTGTGATTGATCGAGTTCCATCTGTTGAAATGGTACGTTTTGTTTCATCTGGTACGGAAGCGACAATGGCAGCATTACGTTTAGCCCGTGGATATACGGGTAGAGATATTATTTTAAAATTCGAAGGATCTTACCACGGTCACGGTGATTCTTTATTAATTAAAGCTGGATCAGGCGTCGCTACTCTAGGTTTACCTGATAGCCCTGGTGTTCCTGCGGATATCGCTAAAAATACATTAACAGTTGCTTATAATGATTTAGAAGCAGTACAAGCAGTATTTGAAAAATTTGGTGAACAAATTGCGGCTGTAATTGTGGAGCCAGTTGCAGGAAATATGGGAGTTGTTCCTCCGAAACCAGGTTTCTTAGAAGGGTTACGAAAAGTAACAGAAGAAAATGGATCCCTTCTTATTTTTGATGAAGTAATGACTGGTTTCCGTGTCGATTATCATTGTGCTCAAGGTTACTTTGGTGTGAACCCGGATTTAACATGCCTTGGTAAAGTTGTTGGCGGTGGTCTTCCAGTTGGTGCCTTTGCAGGGAAACGGGAAATTATGGAGCAAATTGCACCAGCAGGTCCAGTTTATCAAGCCGGAACATTATCCGGTAACCCATTAGCTATGACAGCTGGTATTGAGACGTTATCTCGTTTAACACCAGAATCCTATGAATATTTCAAAAAATTAGGTGACCAATTAGAGGCGGGTATTCGTGAAGCAGCAACGAAATACAATATTCCACATACTGTTAATCGCGCTGGTTCAATGATTGGTTTATTCTTAACAAATGAAGAGGTAGTGGACTTTGCTTCAGCTAAAACTTCAGACTTAAAATTATTTGCTGAGTATTATAAATTAATGGCGGAGGAAGGGATTTATTTACCACCTTCCCAATTTGAAGGATTGTTTATTTCAACTGCTCATACAGAAGAGCATATTGAAAAAACCGTAGAAGCATTCCATAAAGTGTTTGCCAAATTAGCCCGATAATGGAAAAGAGTGTCTATCTCAAAGGAGATAGGCACTCTTTTTTTATGGCTCTAAAATATTTGTTGGGGTACAGATAAAATTCAGAAAAAATAAACACGCAATCTCCTAATTTTGTTAGACTT
>NZ_JBIQFG010000050.1:0-17927 GCF_045369345.1 Ureibacillus sp. 179-F W5.1 NHS
AGTGTCTTTGTTTTTCTTCTAAAACGAAAAAGGTAGAAGACTGAAAATTCAGTTAAAATTTATGCGACATTAGTGATTTCGGACTTATTTCTCATAGGTGTGCTCAGTGTTTGTTTAGGATATGAATTGTCTTATTCAATCCAAAATTCTAGCACCATTTTATTGGATTGGTAGTTTTATACAATATACACTATTCACATCAAAACCATCATTAAAGCATGTAGAAGTTGCTGTAGCATCATATGAAGCTCTGTTAAAGGCGGAAAGAAATGCTAATAAAGTATAGTTCAGATCATTTTAAAAATGAATATTGACGTTTTTTGATAATTATTTTATGATAAAGACAAATAAATATTATAAACACTTTCAGATAAAACGCTCAGGCGTCAAGAATTATAAGATCTTATTGTCTTATAAATTGGCGAACTGGGCGTTTTTTTTGCGTTTAAAACGAAAGGGAGGAAAAATTGTATGAACTTAGTTGATTTGTTAGTAGCGAGGCAGAATGAAACGCCAGAACAAAGAACTGAGAGAATAAAACAAATGCAAAGAAGTAAGTGGAGGAAAGATGGTGCACTTCTACTGGAAAAGAGACTCCAATTGAATTTACCGAGAGCTTTTATTGCTCGAGAAACAAGAATTAATCCCAATCGACTACGGAGGTTGGAACAAGGTTTACCTGTCAAAGATGCTAAGATCATTTACCGCTCATATGAACTAGTGCTAGAAAATGTAGAGATGAAAAGAAAATTTATCAATATAGATTCGAATAACTAGGTGAAACAGTAAAAATTATTACTAATTTATAAAAACGAACAAAACATTGTTAAATCAGCGGTTGCAAAAATCACGTTGTATTCATAGTAAACCTTTATAAATAAAGACTTTATAAAGCATTGTTATTACAACGATTTAATTTATTATCGTTGATTCTGGTCCCTTTGATGGTGAGAAAGAAAAATATGATGGTAATACTATTTTGATGGGGTAATAATTGTGCTTTTTAAATTAAATTATTAAAAAGAGAGAAAATACTGGTAATAAGATTAGTAGGACTCAAAGAAAGGATCTGATTATATGAAATTTGATTACAGAAAGCTTCGTGAAGCAAGATTAAAAAGAGAATTAACTTTAGAAGACATGGCAAATCGAATGGGGATGGATGTCTCTGCCTATTGGAGATTAGAAACAGGAAATACAAAATTAAAAGCTGAGCAATTAATTGCTTTTATGGACTTTTTCCAGAAACCTTATTCTTATTTCTTTAAAGTTGATGATGGGTCTGCACGTACGGTTAAACTAATTGTAGAATCCTACCAGATAAGTTACAAACATTCTATCACTTTCTAAAAGAGCATCCAGGGATTATCAAGGATTGGGAACAACAATTGGCGTTACTTGAGGAAGAGCTAAATTTTAAAAGTTTGCTTAATAAATGAAAAATATTTTTAAAAAGGGCTAAATATAAAGGAAAGAAGAGGTAACAATTAAAGAATCAGGAGAAGACACACAAATTAACAACATAATATATGGTTTAAATACAGGCGTGCCATGGGCTTGAAGTGAGATGACTCTTTCCGGATATATTAATGGGGTGATAACTTTGATCCATACAATCGAATTAACCATAACTACAAATCGTAACAAGGCGAAAATAATTCTTTCAGATTATTATCAGTTCGAGGAAGTTCAACAAATAATTGCAAATACAAAAGGTAAAAAGGTCAGTATTCCAATACAGTATCCCGGGATAACGGATGTTTCCTTTTCACATATTGATAGAGACTATTATAGATTATATCTTATTATCGAACCACAGTCTTTGATTATTGGTAGAAGAACAATTGATGTATTTGATTGTTCCGATGAATCAATTTATAAGCTCAGGAACGCATTACCTGTTGCAATTAAAAATATATCCTCTACATTGCCAAGTGAAGAGAGATGGACGGTATCCCGCATTGACTATACTGTGAATCTACTTTCTGAGAATGTCGAAAAGTGTGTTTACTTAGCTAAAAAGGGAAGAGATCCATACCGTTATAAAGATACTATTAAGCTACCTGGTAGCTCTTATAGAAAATCAAAAACTGTTATTTTAAACTTTTATGACAAGCTAGATCATATTAGGAAAAACACTGGACCAACTTCTCCTAATGCATATTTAATGGAAGAAGCAAAGAATATTTTCCGCATAGAGATACAGTGTCTTGGCAATAAAAAACTAAGGCATATTAAAGATAAATATAAATTACCTACCAATGCAGATATCTATGACTACCTCCGTTCAGATATTGCAAAAGAAATTATATTTTATTACTACAAAAAAGTAATTGGAATGGGCGACTACTATTCTATGAGTGAAGCTATTAATAAGATTCAGAACACACCTTGGTCTAGGAGAAAACAGGAAAATATTATAAAGTGGTTGCGACTAATCGCTCACGCAAGAAGTATATCTAAAGCAAGAGAGCAATTTATAACAGGTACAGTCTTAAAAAATACAAATACTCTAGTTAAAGGTAGCCTAAACACTTTTGGAAATTACATTAAATCTTGTGAAGCAATAGATTTAAATCCGGTAACTATTCCGAAAGACTGGGAAATCAAATATATACCTAATCCAATTAAATCACTAAAAATTAGTTAGAAGAAAACCAAATAAATGAGGGGGAAAAGGATGTTTAATTATTTAAACGAAACTGACAAAGTTAATCTTAAAAAGAAGATTAGCTTTTGGCTAAGACAGTTTTTGATTGAGCCAGCTCATAGAGTACCTAATATCTATGAAGATGAATATTTAAATGCCTATGACAGACGTACAGCAGCTCAAATGTGTTACGACTATTTATTAGTTTCAGGTGAATTGAAGGAAACATATATGGAAGTTGATAAGAGAAAGTTAGTAAGCGACATTGCAAAATATATAGACTTACGTACACCATTTATTTATTATAAATTTATTGAAGGGTTAGAAGAATATAAGATTAGCAAACAATTTCTTGATCGGTTTACTTTTAAATATAAAACGAATAAGCGAAATGCTAAGCGAATTATTAATGAATCGAAAAGAGGACTTCTAATAAATAATAAGGAAAAATGGGTAAATTTAAAACCTTCTTCAGCTCAATTGAATTTTATTAAACGTGAATTAAAGAAACAGAAGAGACAGTTAGCTATTGATATCGAAGAAGTTAATAAATATCAAGCCCATCTATTGATTCCTTTTTTATCGGAGAAGCAAAATTACGATGAGGAAGAGATTAAAATACTTATAAAATAAGGTATCAGATTGAATAATTTTAAAGGAATTTTGTTCTCCCAATTTTCTATTATGTGCAATTCATCAATAGTGAAAGTGGGCAATAATTGCCCACTTTCAAAATAGACCTGACCTCATGTTCAAATTATACTTTTAATTTAACATCAAATGGTTCGATAATAATGATTAATTCATCTTCTGTGATCCCAAGATCTCTTTGCAATTCTGACTTTATAAAGTCTATCATTCCTTCATTGTATGTTTTTAGGAATATCCTCGCTAATTCTTTTCCAGCTTGATTATAAAAAACAATAGAATCATGAAGTTGGATATCGCGTACACCAACTAACGGATTACGTACTTTTTCATCATCAAATTTGATTGGATTCAAGGTGCTAATATAGCAATTGAAGCATGAATAGATTAATTTTTCCTCCTTTGTGCCGATATAGCACTCTTTGTTTTCAATTCTTTCTCCGCATAAATGACAATAATGCATTTACATCATTCCTTTCTGAATTTTTAACTGATAATCATTCCGAAAAAAAGTATTAGAAATTAATCACTTCCTTGTAAAATAGTAAAAATAAATAGTTTGCAATATTTATAAGATGAAAAAATAAAAATTAAAGAGAGGTATGAGAGGAAAGGCTACGGAAACGCTAGTAAATTTCTTCATCTATGCTAATAATTGCGGATAATAAACATCGAAGGAGTAAATATTTTACCCAAAGGGGTGCTGATAAATGAGGCGGTATAAAATGATATACCTGGGGCTCGAATTATTATTGCAATGAGTAAAGTTGTTACTAGGTAGAGCTAGAAAATTTTTATGAAATTTAAACCTCTATTAAGGAGTTAAATTTTTAGGAAATCTAGTAAGGGGGAAATCATAGAAATGAAAAATGAGCTTTTGGGATTATATTTATTAGCCACTTTGAAAAAAAGTAGTGTGTAAAAATATTAACCACTAGATTGACAATCATAATTACTTAAAATACGATGGAAATATGGAGGGTTCATATGGAAAAAGAATTAGTTTCTCATTGTCCAAGATGTAGTAATAATTTAATTGCTACACATCTGGTTTGTAAAGATTGTAATCTAGAACTAACTGGTAACTTTGGACTAAGTAAATTTGATTATCTTTCTAGTGATGAATTGGATTTTGTGTTAACTTTTTTGAAGTATCATGGAAGATTTAAAGCTATTCAGGAAGAAAAGGGAATGTCCTATCCTGCTGTTAAGAAAAAAATTACCGAGATTATTAAGAAATTAGGTGTTGAAGATCCTAGCAATCTAAAAGGGGCTGTAACTGAACCGGAATTAATTAGTTATTTGCAGATAAATACTAGTGATAGCCCTGTTGTTGCTAGAATTAAAGAAAAGCTTAATGCTTGTGGTGGAAGAACAACTATTCAACTTTTGCAGGGGGATAATTGCGATATTTGGTTTGATGCAAACGGGAAAGGTCTTGTTTCACCTAAAATTCCTCCAGCAAATCAATTGATTTGGGAAGCTTTTGATGCTGCAGTTGAGGTCGTGGTTAATAACGGAGGTAAAGCTGCAAAAGGTAATGCTCGCTCAGGAGCAAAACTTGGAAGTAATGAATTACCGTTAAATTCAGTAGAAGGTTATATTGCACATAAAGTACACAGTGTACAAAAAGGAGAGAGTGCTTTCGGACCTGGATTTGTAATTTCTGCTGTATTGGATTGGGCAGGCATTTGTAGAAATGAACGTGGTTTTTTATCTATTATTCCTGATTTTATTAAGGAGTTAAAAAAATAGGGGGAAAACAAATGGAAGTATTTAATAATACAACTAAAATTGTAAAAGATGATTTAGAAAAAGTTATTACTCCTAGAAGCAGGATTTCTATTGCTGCAGCATCCTTTTCTATATATGCATATGAAGAATTAAAAAAACAACTCAATAGTATAGAATCGTTACGTTTTATTTTTACGTCTCCTACATTTGTTGCGGAAAAAATCCCTAAGGAAAAGCGTGAGTTTTATATTCCTAGATTAAATAGGGAAAGAAGTATTTATGGAACAGAATTTGAAGTGAAGTTGAGGAACGAACTTACTCAGAAAGCTATTGCACGAGAATGTGCAGATTGGATTCGAAATAAAGTTATCTTTAAGTCAAATGCTACAAATGATAGCATGGGTGGATTCTTAAATGTGCAAACAGATAATCAAGATTATACATATATGCCTATAAACGGTTTTACAACAGTTGATATTGGTTGTGAACGAGGAAACAATATTTACAACATGGTAAATAAATTTGAAGCCCCGTTTAGTCAGGAGTATATTAGACTGTTCGAATCAATATGGAAAGACGATGAACGACTCCAAGATGTAACAGAAGAGGTAATTGAATATATATCAGCAGTTTACCAAGAAAATTCTCCAGAGCTGCTCTATTTTATAACCTTATATAATATCTTTAGTGAGTTTCTAGAAGATATATCTGAAGATGTCCTCCCAAATGAAGCTACGGGGTTTAAAGATAGTGTTATCTGGAATAAACTTTATAATTTCCAGAAAGATGCTGCTTTAGCAATAATCAATAAGCTTGAACAATATAATGGGTGTATTTTGGCGGATAGTGTGGGTCTAGGAAAGACTTTTACATCCTTAGCAGTAATAAAGTACTATGAAAACCGAAATAAAAACGTTCTTGTTCTATGCCCGAAAAAATTAAAAGACAATTGGATGACATTTCGTGGAAATTTAATAAATAACCCGTTAGCAAAAGACCGTCTACGCTATGATATTCTTTTTCATACTGACTTATCACGCGAACGTGGTAACTCTGTAATGGGTTTACCATTAGATCGAATAAATTGGGGAAATTACGACCTAGTAGTAATTGATGAATCCCATAATTTTCGAAATGGCGGTGCAATGTCAGGAGAAGATGGCGAAAAAGAAAATCGGTATTTGAAATTATTAAATAAAGTAATCCGTCCAGGTGTTAAGACAAAGGTATTAATGCTTTCAGCTACACCAGTAAACAATCGTTTTAATGATTTGCGAAATCAATTAGCCTTAGCTTATGAAGGCCGTCCAGAATTAATTAATGAAAAATTGAATACAAAAACAGATATTAATACGATTTTTCGTCAAGCTCAAAAGGTGTATAACTCTTGGAGTAAACAGCCAGCAGAACTTCGAACTACAGAGTCCTTGCTTAAACAATTAGACTTTGATTTTTTTGAAGTACTGGATAGTGTTACCATTGCTCGTTCAAGAAAGCAGATTCAAAGATATTATGATACTTCTGAAATTGGTAGTTTTCCTGAACGGAAAAAACCAATTTCCCTTCGTCCAAAGCTTACTACTCTTGATAATGCAATAAACTACGAGCAAGTATATGAACAACTAATGCAATTGAATTTATCCATATATACACCAACGAATTATATTTTTCCTAGCAAGTTAGATAAGTACATTGACATGGAATCGGATCAAAGTAATCGGTTAACTCAAACTGGGCGTGAAGAAGGTATCCGCCGATTAATGAGTATTAACTTACTTAAACGAATGGAAAGTTCAGTTCATTCTTTCAAATTAACTGTTAAGCGTATCTACACTCAAATAAAGGAGACAGTTGATACAATAGACAGATATCAGTCGGATAATGATATTGGACTCAAGGATATTAGAGATTTTGAGGATCTTGATTTAGATGATCAGAATATTGACGTATTTAACGTTGGTAAAAAGTTTAAAATTGATATCAGTGACATGGATTACCTATCGTGGAAAAGAGATTTAATAGCTGATTTAGAAGTTCTTGAACTGCTAATACTAATGATTGAAGATATCAGACCAGAATTTGATTATAAGTTAAATGAATTAGTAGATGTAATAGAAAAGAAAATCAAGAATCCTATAAACCCAGGTAATAAAAAAATTCTTATTTTTACGGCATTCGCAGATACAGCTGAGTATTTATATGAAAATATAGGATATTTTGTCAAAGATAGATTTGGGTTAGAAAGTGCATTAATAACTGGTTCAGAAAATAAAACAACGATTCCAAAATTCTCGAATGACATGAATACAATTTTAACTTGTTTTTCTCCAATTTCAAAAGATAAAAATGTGGTCATGCCAAATGATAAAAGTAATATTGACATCTTAATTGCAACTGATTGCATTTCTGAAGGTCAAAATCTCCAAGACTGTGATTACTGTATAAATTATGATATCCATTGGAACCCAGTTAGAATCATTCAACGTTTTGGACGTGTAGACCGTATTGGAAGTAAAAATGAAGTAATTCAACTAGTAAATTTTTGGCCAGATTTGGCGTTGGATGATTATATCAATTTAAAAAATCGTGTGGAAGCCAGAATGAGAATATCTGTAATGACATCCACTGGAGACGATGATTATATAAATCAAAATGAAAATGGAGATCTTGCATATCGCAGACAGCAACTTGAAAAACTTCAGAATGAAGTTGTTGATTTAGAGGAAATGACTAGCGGGATATCCATTATGGATCTAGGACTTAACGAATTCCGAATGGATTTACTTGCGTATTTAAAGGAGCATCCAAATTTGGATCGAACCCCTTTCGGTATACATGCGGTAGTACGTGGTGAAAAACCAGGTGTAATTTTTGTACTTAAAAATACAAATGAAGAATTAGACACTAGAAAAAATCGTCTCCAACCATTTTACTTAGTTTATATTAGTGAAGATGGAGAAGTGATTAATACCCATATGGAGCCTAAAGTAATATTGGATACTATGCGGCACCTCTCCAGAGGAAAAAAACAGCCTGATATGGAACTCTGTCGAATCTTTAACAACGAAACAAGAGACGGAAGAAATATGGAGCGGATATCAAATTTATTACAGGATGTTATCTCCTCTATTATTACAGTTCATGAAGAAAATGATCTTGATAGCTTTTTTGGAGAAGGGGAAACAAGCTTTTTAACAACTAACATATCAGGATTAGATGATTTTGAACTAATTTGCTTTATGGTGGTGATATGAGTGTTAGATTTTCCTAGTAAAGCTGCTGTAGGCAGGATTATGCCAAAAGAGGCTTTTTATAAACGATTAGTACTTAGCAGCGATTTCCGCAACAAGTTTGTGTCGGATATCAAGCGGATTACTATGGAATATAAACTTTCACCAGACACATTAAATGTCGGAAATGCTGGAGAAATATCAGAAATCCTAGTTCTTTCAATTGAATTGAAAAAGAAAGAAGTTGACTATAGGATAATAGAAAATATAGCAAAGCAAAATGCACATAAACTACTGTTTTTGTTGAAATACGGAGATGAAGGGCAATTAGCTCTTTACTACAATAAATTGTACAAAACAAATTGGACCCTATTTTCAGAAATTAATTTAGTAACAAATGGACTTAATATAGGTGATATCTGGGAAGGGTATATAGATCAAATCGCTATACAAGAAGGAATTACAAAAAATGAAGACCTTTCAGTAGATGAAAAGCTTTTGAAACAAGAAGTCATTCTAAATCTACAAAAGGAAATTGATAAGTTAGAAAAACGTTCCCGTAAGGAAAAACAGCCTAAAAAGAGATTTGAGCTATTTACACAACTACAGATAATGAAGAAGAAATTAGATGAAGAAAAAGGTGAATAAATTTGGAAAAATTGAAAATGCATTCCGTGAATAATGTAGAAGAAAATATTAATAAAATAGCCGAACTTTTTCCTAATACTATTACTGAGGTTATAAAAGGTTATCGTAAGGATGGTTCAGCAATTATTGAACATGCAATTGATTTCGATGTTTTACGTCAGGAACTCTCAGATATCGTGATAGAGGGACAAGAGGAAAGATATCAATTTACATGGCCAGATAAGAAAAAATCTATTTTACTTGCTAATGCACCAATTGCAAAGACGTTAAGACCTTCTCGTGAGGATAGTGTGAATTTTGACAGTACAGAAAATATATATATAGAGGGTGATAATCTAGATGTTTTAAAATTATTACAAGAAACTTATCTTGGAGAAGTAAAAATGATTTACATAGACCCTCCATATAATACAGGAACAAATTTTATATATGAAGATGATTTTACTCAGACTAAGGATCAATATTTAACTGAAAGTGGCCAATTTGATCTTGAAGGAAATCGGCTATACCAAAATCTAGAGAGTAATGGAAGATTTCATACTGATTGGCTGAATATGATATATCCCCGATTAAAATTAGCAAAAGATTTGTTAACTGAAGATGGAGTTATTTTTATTAGTATTGATGACCATGAAGTAGACAGCATGAAAAAAATTTGTTCTGAAATTTACGGTGCACAAAATTTCATTGCTACTCTTATCTGGGATAAAAATCATAGTGCTCAAGCAGGTATTTATAAAGCATATCATGAGTATGTTCTTGTTTTTTGTAAAAATATAAATGCTTTAGGAACTCCTAAATCATTAGATAATAATCTATTTGAGGCAGGAGCTATGAAAAAACCATCTGGTCGACATTCAATGCAGGAATTTAAATTTCCGAAAGGTACACGTTTTGACGCACCACATGGATTTGAATTAAAGGGTGAGTGGGGTGGATTAGAAAAAGTCATTTTAGTTGAAGGAAGAATGATTTCGGAAAATGGTTTTCTTAAGGAGGATGTTACTTTAAGAGCGGCATTCACACAAGCAAACCAAATGAAACAGTATTTTTACGGTGATAAAGAATCTCTAATTGATTCTCGTGGACAAAAAATTGTTGAATTTTACTTTAGTTCTACAGGTAAAATTAAAGTTATTAAAGAAAGGGGAGTAGAGACACCTCAAACTACTTTGAAATTTGGCGCACAAGGTCCAGTATCTAAAGAGTTAGCAAATCTTTTTGGTTTAGAAGATTCTCCGTTTGATTCCCCAAAGCCTGTTAATATGATTTATGATTTTGTTGCAAGATTCACAGACCCTGGTGATATTATTTTGGACTTTTTCTCAGGTTCTGCAACTACAGCACATGCAATATTAAAGTTAAATGCTGAAAATGTAAATAATCAAAGAAAATATATTTTAGTTCAAATACCCGAGAACTTAGATGAAAGTTTAAAAAAAGCTTCCAAAGATGGTAGAAAGACACTAGAGACTGCGATATCATTTTTGGATAAAAATAATAAACCGCGTTTAATAACTGAAATTGGTAAAGAAAGAATAAGACGTGCAAGTAAAAAAATATTAGAAGAAATTCCGGAAGCTAAAGGTAAATTGGATATAGGTTTCCGTGTACTAAAAGTTGATTCTACTAATATGGAGGATGTTTATTACAACCCTGCTGATTATTCACAGGATTTGATCCTGAAACTCGAAGATAATATCAAGCCTGATCGTTCCCCTGAGGATCTACTATTTCAAGTTATGTTGGATTTGGGAATTCTTCTTTCTAGTAAGATTGAGAAATTTATAATAGAAGATAAACAAGTATTTAATATTGCGGATGGTTATTTAATTGCTTGTTTCGATAATAATATAAACAGTGAGGTTATTACTGAAATTGCTAAAAAACAGCCATATTATGCTGTATTCCGTGACAGCAGCCTTGCAAATGATAGTGTGGTAACTAACTTTGAACAAATCTTTGAGACATATAGTCCTACTACAGTAAGAAAGGTACTGTGAGGGAGGTGTCATGATGAAGTTTAAATTTAAAGTACAACAATATCAAACTGATGCAGTTAAAAGTGTAGTAAACATTTTTGAAGGACAACCTTTTTTTAATCAAGTCAAGTATGTTAGGGATTTAGGGATAAAAAGAAACGAACAGAATCAACAATTAGGTTTCTTCGATGATCAAGATTTTCAAGAAGATGATGTATCGACCGGTTTCAAAAATGCAGATCTAATTTTACCAAAAGAACAACTACTATTAAATGTTCGTAATATGCAAGCAAGAAATAATATTAAGCAGTCAGAAAGTTTAGTCGGACATTTGGGTGCGTGCAGTCTAGATGTTGAAATGGAAACTGGTACTGGAAAAACCTATGTATATATAAAAACAATTTTTGAATTAAATAAGAAGTATGGATGGAATAAATTTATTATTGTTGTTCCATCAATTGCCATTCGTGAAGGTGTTAAAAAGTCATTCGAAATGACGCAAGAACATTTCATGGAACATTACGGAAAAAAAGCAAGATTTTTTATTTATAATAGTAAAAATCTAACCGATATTGATAATTTTAGTGCAAGTGCTGGAATTAATGTAATGATTATTAATATTCAAGCTTTTAATACCACCATGAAAGAAGGGGGAAGGAGTAAAGAAGCAAGGCGAATTTATGAAAAATTAGATGAATTTGGAAGCCGTAGACCAATTGATGTAATTAAGGCTAATAGACCAATCCTAATCCTAGATGAACCTCAAAAGATGGGTGGTGCAAAAACACAGAAGGCGTTAGCAAATTTCAACCCTTTATTTTGTCTAAATTATTCTGCCACACATACTCAGCAACATAATCTAGTATATGTATTAGATGCGGTAGATGCTTATAATAAGCGTTTGGTTAAAAAGATTGAAGTTAAAGGTTTTGAGTTGAAAAATCTAAGAGGAACTGATAAATATTTATTCCTAGAAAATATAATCATTTCACCAAAAAAACCTCCAATGGCAAAAATTGAATTGGAGATAAAATATCAAAAATCAATAAATCGTGAATCGCGAATTTTAGGTGTAGGTGATGATCTATATATCGAATCAAATAATATGGAGCAGTATAAGGGGTATTTCATAAATGAAATAGACCCTATAAGAGGTACTGTAACCTTTACAAATGGTGAGGTAATATCACGTGGTGAGGTTGTAGGTGATGTGTCTGAAAAAGATATGCGTCGGGTTCAGATTAGAGAGACAATTAAATCTCATTTTGAAAAAGAAAAGCATTTATTTGAATTAGGAATAAAAACATTATCCTTGTTCTTTATTGATGAAGTAGCAAAATATCGTGTTTACAATGAGGCAGGGGAAGAGGTTAACTCTGAGTACGGTGAGATGTTTGAACAGGAGTATATTAATATTCTTAATGACTATATAACACTAGAGGATACTCCATATAGCCGATATCTTAACAGTATAGATCCAAAATCAACTCATGCAGGTTACTTCAGTATAGATAAAAAGGGTCGTAAAATTGACAGCCCTACTAAACGAGGAAGCGATGAAAGTGATGATATTTCTGCATACGACTTAATTCTAAAAAATAAAGAACGACTCCTAAGTTTTGATGAACCTGTTCGTTTTATATTTTCTCACTCAGCTCTACGAGAAGGATGGGACAACCCAAATGTGTTTCAAATATGTACATTAAAACATGGTGGCATAAGCCCAACTCAAAAGAGGCAGGAAGTTGGTCGAGGCTTGCGACTTTGTGTTAATCAAAATGGTGAACGAATGGATTTTGAAGCTCTTGGTGAGTCAGTTCATTCAATAAACGTACTGACTGTTATTGCTAGTGAAGGTTATAAAAACTTTGTTGCGGATTTACAGACAGGAATAAAAGAAGCATTATATGATCGCCCATCAAAAGCAACACCAGAATATTTTACAGGAAAGACCATCATGGTTGGAGAACAACCTTTTGTATTAAGTGTTAAAGAAGCAAAAGATATCTATCGCTATTTGATAAGGAACGATTATATTGATGACAATGATAATGTAACTGATTCATATAGGGTTGATTTGGAAAACAACAGTTTAGTTCCTCTACCGTCCAATCTGCAGTCCATTGGTGAAGGTGTACATACATTGATTCAGAGTGTATTCGATGAAAGTGTTCTAGAAAGAATGATCGATAATGGTAATGAAACTAAAATACCTGAGAATTCATTAAATGAGAATTTTTATAAGAAGGAATTCCAAACTTTATGGGGTTATATAAATCACCAATATGCATATACAGTTGAATTTGATAGTGAAGAGTTAATTAAAAAGGCAATTAAGAGTATAAATGATAACTTGCACGTTACTCAATTAAAATATACAGTTACAACTGGAAAGCAAACAATAGATTTAGATGAGCATTCCATCAATCGTGGGGACAGTTTTGTAGAGGAAAATACAAAAACGGAAACATTAAGAAATTCAGCCACTAGCCAAATTACTTATGATTTAGTCGGTAAAATTGCTGAAGGTACAAAACTAACTCGACGCACTGTAGTAGCTATTTTATCTGGATTAGAGAACTACAAATTCGCCATGTTTAAACAAAATCCAGAAGAGTTTATTACCAAAGTAACCCGATTAATTAAAGAACAAAAAGCTACCATGATTGTAGAACATATATCATATGATCAAATCGAAAGACAATATGATAGCAGTATTTTTACAGCAGAAAAAGGTGCTATCGATTTAAAGAAAGCGTTTCGTGCTAAAAAGCATGTTCAAGATTATGTTGTAACGGACGGATTAGCAGAAAAAAGTGTAGAAAGACGTTTCGCCGAAGATATGGAAAAAGCAGAGGAAGTATGTGTGTATGCAAAATTACCAAGAGGTTTTGCTATTCCAACGCCAGTAGGTAATTATTCACCAGACTGGGCAATAGCCTTCAATGAAGGAAGTGTAAAACACATATTCTTTATAGCTGAAACGAAAGGAACAATGGAGAGTATGAACCTCCGCCCAATTGAACAAGCAAAGATAGCCTGTGCCAAGAAGCTTTTTAATGAAATATCAACAAGTAAGGTCAAATATCATGATGTTAATAGCTATCAAAGCTTGCTTGATATTATGGGGAAGCTTTAAGATTTGGTATGTATTTTTGAATAGCAGGTGGGTATTTATTCACCTGCTTTATATTAGAACTTTTGATTATGTAAGCGTTTGTATTTTTTCTTGTATAATATACTATTTATCTTGTGGGGAAGTATATGAAAATTACTAGAATAAAAGTCAGTTATCTAGAAAATAACATTGAAACTCAACCAGACAGATGGAGAAATGACTTGTTTCCGAAAGCATATTCCAAATAATCAAATGTAAATAAAGCCACTTACATTCAATACGTAGAATGCAATACTATATTATTAATTTAAGGAGGAAGAAATGAATATATCTGAATTAAAAGAAGTATTATTAAATAATGTTCCTGTAGATGTAATTAAATTTATTGCGCGGGAACATCAACTTACATATTCCGGATCAAACAAAGGCGAAGTTGTTGAAGATTTAATTAGAGATGCTCAAACAAACGATAAAGTTGAAATATTAAGGAGTATAGCCTCACAATATCAATTTGCAGGTAGAACATCTATAGATTGGTATGAATCTGATGAAGACATAGAATTTCGTAGATGTGAAGAAACAATAATAGAAAAATACTCAACCGATATATTTGTATTCGGTCGTGTTAGACCAGAGTTAGATAAAGATCCTAAACTGATTTATGTAAATGCTGATGAGGAGGAGCAGCAAATTTTACTAATGTTTGCTTATAATGGCCCGATTCGACGTATATTAGTAGATTACGAACCTCGTGTCGATAATCCTACATATTTTGATTATGTCATTATTAAGTTTAATCCTTTTACTGTTGAATCAAGGGCAAGCTTCAATATGAGTAAAAAGCTTATAAATTCATGTAAAGACATTTTGAGTCTTGACGAGGTACAATTGTCGAGAGTTGAGATTATTGGAGATGACCAGATTAGTATTTTAAAAACCAAATTAGGTGCTGAATTACAATTAGCAAGACATCAGAGCTTAGTTGGAGATTACGATTGGATTGAGGTTTTAGCAGACCCAGAAACTGGTGATCTTTCCCAATCAGAACACTATCTTCAAGAATTAGCAACATCACCAAGCAAAAGAAAAATTTTTGTTTTTGAGTTTAACTATAGTTTTGGATACTCTGAGAAGGTTACATTAGAGGTAAATACAGAAAATGGACGCTTTTGGTTTAGGTCTGCCGTAGGGGAGGAAGCCATTAGATATGTATTACAAAAAGTAAGGGAAACAGTAAATTCAGAGGGGAGTTTAATCACATGAATAAGTTTAAAGTCAACTCGATAGTAGAAGAGTTTATTGATTCTATTGCTTTACAAAATATAAGGAGACTAAGTCCTATATATGTTGCTAATCAGCTAAACATAACAGATGTAGATTTGGTTTTTGATGCATTAATGAGGCTTGCAGATTATAAATTGAGGGTAAAGTATGAAATTCAATGTGTAGAATGCGGCAGTGGAGATTTTGTATTATATGATAGAAATAATTTAAATAAAGAACTAAAAGAATGCAGGTTCTGTCATAATAATTATATACCAGACCAGGATAAAGTTTGGATAACCTTTGATATTACTCCAGATTTTAAGGATTCATTAAAAGAGAGTTCTGCGACATATGGTGGTGAAAGTAAGAGTTTTTTTGACTATGCGGGCTACTCGATAAAAGAGGACCGCCAAAATCCAGTATTCTCACGTAGAGAAGATTTTTACAGTAATTGGTCGATTAATATAGAAAGATACAAAGAGTTGCTAACCGAAGTGAAAATTGCACCCATGTTAAAACAACAAGGTAAAATAACAAATAGACAACAAGGTGACACTTTGGAGAATCTTATTAAGTTCTTATTTGATGGATCACCTACTTTTTTCGACTATAAAGGAAAAGTTGTAACTGCAACAAGTGAAATTGATGGTTGTACTGAAGTTTTAACTAATGAAGGGTTTCTAAGGAACTGGCCACCTTACAATTTGAACGAGTGTAAAAACTGGATGAGTGCTGTTGATAAAGATTCTGTAGAAGCTTTTATTGGTAAAATTAGACGAGCTATGCAACATACAGGAATTATATTTTCTCGATTTGGTATTACTGGTGAGGATTCAGATCAACGAAGAGCTGCGAAATCATTGATATATTCAGCTGCAACAGAAGGAATTATTACAATGATATTTACTTTAAAGGATTTGGAAAGGATACAAGAAGGAGAAAACTTTTTAAATCTGTTAGCAGAAAAGTATAAAAACACAGTTTTTATAAATGCTTAATTTATAATAAAAGTAGAGTAGATACCAATTATTAAAAATCAGGAATTGTAGTGAGGAGAGAGGATTTAAAGATTATTAAGATAATTAATGTCTTAGGAGTGGTTTAAAAGCCACTCATTTTTAACTTATTTACCCTAAAAACCGGTACGGTGAATGGAAAAACACAAAAATGTACGAAACATATTAATAATAATTATTTTTTCACAAATTTTACACGAGGTCAATAAAAACCTTATTAAATCAATACCTTTAGACCTATTTCGACCCCGACCACCGGTATCATACTGCTACTGAGAAAGCAGTAAAAGTAGAGGCTGGGACATAACTAGCTTCAAATAGTGAGAAAGGTGAATTTGAGGAAACTCAAATTCACCTTTCTCTATTTTTGTATGTAAATTCTTTTTTTCTTTAGTTAATGGCCGTGAATTTTCTTAAATTCACAGCCATTAATGCGAGGCCCATTTCGTTTTCTACCTTCGATTTTCCTCGTACAGAAAATCGAGTGAAACGCAAATTAGCCTTCAAGAATCCAAAAACTGGTTCCACATCGATTTTACGTCTTCGATAAATGGCACTTGTTTTCTCTTCTGAAAGCTTCACTCTTACATATTCTTTTTGCTGTTCCCATTCTTCATTCACCAGTAGTTTTCGATTGTTGCCTTCTTTTGCTTTGGTACACGATAAACGGAATGGGCATCCCGAACAGTTTTCACACTCGTAAATTTTAAGCTTCCGTTGGAAGCCTGTACGGTCATTACGGACAGAATAATATTGAAATTCAAGACGTTTTTGATTAGGACATGTATATGTATCGGTTTCTTCATCATACGTCCAGTTGTCGGGATTAAATCTGTTTTGTTTATACTTTTTCTTTTGTTCTTTCAAATACATACTGTACGTAATAAGAGCTTCTCGTTTTCTGTTCGAAAGGATATCATGAAAGTTTTGTTCACTACCGTAACCTGCATCTGCGACAATGTGTTTTGGTAACTCAAAATAATGCTGCTCGATCTCATCTAGAAATGGAATTAACGTACGTGTATCTGTTGGATTTGTATATATACTATAGGCAAGCGTATATTGACCTTCCGTTGCGATTTGTACATTATATCCAGCTTTTAATTGTCCGTTTTTCATATAATCATCTTTCATTCGCATAAACGTCGCATCTGGATCTGTTTTAGAATAGCTATTGCGTGTACCGAAGATTTCAAAGTCTCTTTCGTATTTTTGTTTACGTAGGACAAAATCAATCAACTGCTTGCGCACTTGTTTCGGGTATTTCCGTTCATTTCTTAAGGCTTTTCGTTCTGGAACATCTGATGATGTTTCAATTTGTTTATCATACTCAGTTACGACATCGTCCACTTTTTGAACCAATTGAGCGAGCTCTTCCAATGTTAACTGTTCATCGCTTTCACGTTGAATTTCAGGTATGATTTCACTCTCTAGTAACTCATTGTATAGCTGGTTTGACTTTTCAATTAAACTTTGATGATATTTTTCAATGGTTTTCTTCCAAACAAACGTAAATTTATTCGCATTCGCTTCAATTTTTGTACCATCGATAAAAATTGCTTCTTGATCAATAAGCTTTTCTTCAATCAATTGGCAACGGAATTGAACGAAACATTGACGAATTAAATCTTTCAC
>NZ_JBIQFG010000051.1:0-17634 GCF_045369345.1 Ureibacillus sp. 179-F W5.1 NHS
AAATTGGGATTCATTTAGGATAATCGGGGTGCCGTGTAATATCACTTCACCCCAACATTTGACATAGAACCTTTTTTGTTTGTTTAACTACAACATTATTTAATTATAAAAGGGTTTTATCATTAATGGTCTTTATTGTTTTTGTTCCTTTTTCTCGTCCTCTTCATCAATTATTACGTCTTTTGTTGAATCTTTAAAGTTTTTTAATGATTCACCAATTGAACGTCCTAACTTAGGTAGTTTGGAAGGTCCGAAGATGATTAAAATAATAACTAAAATAATGATTAAACCGGGAATGCCAATTGAGTTCAACATAAAATATTTACCTCCATAGAACATTGCAAAAGAACAAGTGAACAACTACCACTTTTTAATCCCCTCTAGATAGTAGTATCTGATAGGTTCGCTAGTATGTAGAGGGGACAAAATGCCTGTTCAATGTAACTTATTTTTTTGCAGTTTCTTCATTTTTGTTCTCTGCTACAGTGAATTCTTCTTTCACTTCTTTAAATTCTCCCGATACATCGTCCATTACATCCTTCGTTGAAGCTTTAAACTCTTTTAAAGTTTGTCCAACGGCACGTCCTAATTGAGGTAATTTAGATGGTCCAAAAAGAATTAATGCGATGACTAGAATAATGATTAATCCTGGAACTCCGATAGATTGAAACATAAAGAAATCCTCCTCTAAAACATATAATTATTTACTTCCTTCTTGTTGTGCTAATTTTAATTGTTTTTTATAAGTTTTTTCTGAAACAATAATACTTATTTCAAATAAAAGTAATAGTGGAATAATAATTAAAAAATCGGATACAAAATCTGGTGGGGAAATCATTACACCAATTACGATTAGAATAAAATAAGAGACTTTTCTCATTTTTCTTAATCGGTTTGGAGTAACAATCCCTAACTTCGTTAGAAATAATATAATTACCGGTAATTCAAAAACGAGACCTACAGGAATAAGTAAGTTAAACATTAATGTGAAATACTGTTTCATCCCATACGTTTCCGTGGCACCAATTGATTCATTAATATTAGACATAAAAGTTAGCATAAGTGGGAATAAAATAAAGTAACTAAATGAAATCCCAATAATAAATAAAAGAAATGCAATAGGAATAAAGGTTGCTGCACTACTAGACTCTTTGTCCGTAAGACCTGGTTTTGTAAATAGCCAAAGTTGATGCATTGCAATAGGTAATGTAATACAAATGGATACAATTAAGGCACATTTCACGTAAATTGAAATGCCGTCTGTATAGCCAAAAACGTTCCAATCAACATGTTTAGCAACGTCTTGAGATTTTAAAAATTGCAATATGTCAGGTGCGAAAATGAAACCAATCAAAAGTGTCACGATGAAAACTACGCTAATAATAATAAGTCGCTTGCGTAGTTCTTCTAAATGCTCAACTAATGTATATTCTTTTTCTTCCATTTTTTCACCAACCTTTCAAACAAACTACTATAAGAAAAGAGTAGCAGATAAATTTCAATTCAACATATGCTCTTTACATTGTATACAATACTGTTATAAAATGTAATAGTTTTGTAGGAGCACAGAAATAAATTATACACTCTTTATTCAAAAAGTAAATTATTAAATTGGTTAATTTGAGTGGGTAGTAAGGGAGGGAATTATCATGACAGAGTATAACCGTGATGAGCTTGTCACAATCTTACAAGTGTTAGCTGGCATAACATTAACTGTAGGTTATGCATTCACAATAAATGTATACAACAGTTCTGTACCAGCATTCGCTCTTATTGGATCAGCAGTCGGTTTAGCGATTATTATCGGCTGCTGGATAGGTTTAAAACATTTAGGCTTCATGCTTACGATGATTTTTACATCTATCGTATTTGCAATTTATTTTAATTTTGGAGCTATGTTTAGTTAATTTAAGGAGGAGTCATCATGGCAGAGAAAGAAAACTTCACAGAAAAACGTTCGACGCGACGTAATTTCTTAAAGAATTCAGGTTTAACCCTTGGAGGATTAGTACTTGGTGGAGCTGTAACAAGCTTAGTAGTGAAAAATAATGATGGTACTACGACAACAGAACATGAAGCATCCCATAGTGGCGGGACAACAACGAACTATAATCACGCATTAATGTTCTTTACTCCTGCAGAATACCAAACGGCAGCTGCAGCAGTTGAACGCATCTATCCAGAAGATGAGAACGGTCCTGGAGCAAAAGAATTAGGTGCAGCAGTTTACATTGACCATCAACTTGCAGGTCAATGGGGAAACAATGTAAAAGATTATCGTTTAGGTGCGTTTTATAAACCGGCAGAAAACCAAGGTCCACAAACGAAATTATTACGTAAAGATTTATTCCGTGCTGGTTTAGCAGCCCTTGATGCTTATTCAAAAGAAAATTACGGTGCCGTATTTACAGGATTAGAACCTGAGCAACAAGATGAAGTTTTAACAGCTTTCAGTGAAGGGAAAGTGACATTATACGGTAATACAGGTTCAGGTGAATTCTTCAGTTTATTACGTACGATGACAATTGAAGGGGTTTACGCAGATCCAATGTATGGCGGTAATAATGAAATGAAAGGCTGGGCTATGCGTAAATATCCAGGTTCTCGAATGCAATACGTAAATGAAATTCAAAGTGATGAATTTATCGAATTAAAACCAGAGGGCTTAAGCAGCCACATGAGTTAACATTTGGATTGTAGAAAGGATTGACACTTACATGGTAACAAAATTAGATAAAGCCCAAGTAGTAGTAGTTGGTATGGGTTGGGCAGGCGGTATTGTTTCCGCTGAACTGACAAAAGCAGGCATTAACGTTGTAGGATTGGAACGCGGTAAAGACCGTACAACAGCAGACTATACAATGGCACATGATGAGTTGCGTTATCAACATCGTACAGAGTTAATGCAAGATTTATCAAAAGAGACAATTACTTATCGTAGTTCTTTAAAACAAAAGGCACTTCCAATGCGCCATTACGGTACTTTCATCGTTGGTGATGGAGTAGGGGGAGCAGGTTCCCACTGGAATGGACAAACATATCGTTTTTTACCATATGATTTCGAAATTCGTTCCCAAACAGTTGATCGTTATGGCGAAGGTAAAATTCCAGGTTGGATGACGCTTCAAGACTGGGGTATTACTTATGATGAACTTGAGCCTTACTATGAAAAATTTGAATATATGGCTGGTATTTCTGGAGAAGAAGTTGAGCTATGGGGTAAACGTGCGAAACCATATCCAACTGGCCCATTAGTAAAAACGCCAATCATGAAAACTTTTGAAGAAGCTGCAACAAGCCTAGGATATAAACCGTTCGTAATTCCAGCAGCCAACCTTTCTGAATCTTATACAAATCCAGATGGTATTCAACGTGGTGCGTGTCAATACTGTGCATACTGTGAAAACTTCGGATGTGAATACGGAGCAAAAGGTGATCCTGCTGTAACAGTGATTCCTGTAGCAAAGCAAACGGGTAAACTGGACCTACGTACACACGCGAACGTATTAGAAATTACTTCTGCTAATGGTAAAGCAACGGGCGTACTTTACGTAGATATGTTAACGGGTGAAAAATTCGAACAACCTGCTGATGTCGTTGTTATCACTTCTTATGTATTTAATAACGCACGTTTATTATTAAACTCGAACTTAGGTACACCTTATGACCCGAAAACAGGTAAAGGTACGATTGGGAAAAACTATTGTTACCAAGTAACTGGTGGTACAACGCAATTATTCTTTGAAGATAAAGAGTTTAACTTATACGGCGGTGCTGGTGCATTAGGGATTGAAATTGCCGAATATATGGGTGATAATTTTGACCATTCCGATGTAAACTTTATTCATGGAGCTGGTATTCGCTCTACTCAATACGGTGATCGTCCGATTGCAACGAACCGTGTGCCAAAAGGTACACCTAACTGGGGTGCAGAATTTAAAAAGCAATCCATTAAATATGCGAACTCAAACTTCCCAGTAAAAACACAAGGTGCAAGTATGCCACACCGCGAAAACTACTTAGACCTTGATCCTGAATATAAAGATGCTTGGGGTTATCCTTTACTGCGTATGACGTATGAATATACGGATAATGACCGTGAATTAGTAAAATTCATGGCGACAAAAACGCGTGAAATCGGTGAAAAAATCGGTGCGGATATTATCGAAACTTCAGAAGAACAAGGTAACTTCAGTGTAAATAAAGATACAAATACCCACAATACTGGTGGCGTTATAATGGGATCAGATCCAGAAACATCTGCCCTAAATAAATATCAACAAATGTGGGAAGTAGAAAATGTATTTGTAGTAGGTGCATCTTCGTTCCCACACAACTCATGTTTTAACCCAACTGGTACAGTTGGAGCATTATCATACTTAGCTGCTGAAGGTATTCAAAATTACATTAAAAATGGCGGCGGATTATTAGTTTAATCGTTTTGTAAGTTTTTCTACATCTAATATAAATCAAGTTTTAGTCAACGATGAATGGGCGATTCTTTATGAATCGCCTGTTTTTATTTAAAAAAGTGTAACCAAATTTTCCGAAAATAAAAAAGGAAAATGAAATTTTTGGTCAAAAAAGAAACCTTTAGTTTGTGCTCCTTTCTAGAGAGGCGTAAAATAAGATGGAGATTATCCAAAGAAAAGGGAGTTTTTTTACATGAATAGTCGTTTAGTAAACGAATTTTTAGAATTAGTTCAAATTGATTCGGAAACAAAACATGAAGAGGTCATTGCACCAATTCTAGTAAAAAAATTAAAAGATATGGGATTCGAAGTTTTTCAAGATGATGCACATACACGAAATGGTCATGGTGCTGGTAATATTATTGCCACATTACAAGGTACAATAGAAGCAGATCCAATTTATTTTACTGTTCACATGGATACAGTCGTCCCGGGAGTTGGCATTAAACCGGAGATTAGAGAAGATGGATATATCTATTCTGACGGAACAACCATCTTAGGTGCAGACGATAAAGCAGGAATGGCAGCGCTTTTCGAAATGGCGAAACGTTTAAAAGAGCAAAAAATTGACCATGGAACAATTCAATTGATTATTACCGCGGGAGAAGAAAGTGGATTAGCAGGAGCAAAAGAATTGGATCCAACGTTGATTCAAGCCAAATATGGTTTTGCAGTGGATAGTGATGGTAAAGTAGGGGGAATTGTAACAGCAGCTCCATATCAAGCGAAAATTGAAACGAAAATTTATGGTAAAACTGCCCACGCTGGTGTTGCACCTGAAAAAGGTATCTCAGCTATCACTTTAGCTGCTAAAGCCATTGCAAAAATGAATTTAGGACGAATTGATGAAGAAACAACGGCTAATATTGGTCGTTTTGAAGGTGGTAAAGCTACCAACATCGTTTGTGATGAAGTATATATTTTAGCTGAAGCTCGTTCCATTAATAAAGAAAAATTAGATGCTCAAACGAAACATATGAAAGAGACTTTCGAGAATGTGTCACAAAATCTAGGAGGTCGGGCTGAAGTTGATATTAAATTAATGTACCCTGGTTTTTCTGTTACAGAATCTGATCGCGTTGTACAAATTGCAATGGAAGCTGTAACAAAAGTAGGTCGTACACCTTTATTAGGTACTTCTGGTGGAGGAAGTGATGCAAATGTCATTGCTGGTTTCGGTATTCCGACTGTAAATCTTTCAGTAGGCTATGAAGAAATTCATACTACTAAAGAACGGATGCCTATTGAAGAATTGGAGAAATTAGCCGATTTATTAGTGGAGATTGTAAAATGCTCTGCAAAATAAAGCGAAGAGGTGATGGCAATGACATTTAATCAAGCGCTCATTTTTGGTTGTGGAAATGAAGAATATGCTGTACCAGTTGAACAAGTAGTCTCTATTGAAAAATTAAACAATATTACACCGATTCCTCACTTACCTAATTATTTACTTGGTTTTACGAAAATTCGCGGAGAAATTATCCCAATCATTGATCTCAATCGTATTTTATACAATAAAGAAAGCGTTGGGGAGTTATGTCGAATTATCGTTGTTAATACCGATATTGTTCATTTTGGTTTAGTTGTTAGTGAAGCGAAGGAAATACTTGATTTTACGGGAACGGATATTCATCAAGTAGGACTAGTTAATTATGCTAAGACTCAATATTTTACGGCTGTAGCTAATTTAGAAAATCGCATGATTACTTGTGTAGATCCAAAAATATTAGTAAATTCCTTGGAAGGTATACGAGAAATTATCGATTATTTAGAAAAAATGCGTCAGGATGAGAGTCAGTTAAACGCATAAAAAAACTAATAGGCGAGAAATAACTTATGCAATCGATGTTTCATGATTGGCAAGTTATAAAATCGGCCTATTAGTTTTTTTATTGTTTTACAACTCACTGTTTTCGGCAACGGCAGTATGTTTTTTTCGAAATTGAGATATAAACCCGAATATCCCAGGTATAAACATAAAAAGGGTAATTAGCAATAATGTAACAAACAGATTTTCTTCTACCCACTGAATATTCCCTAATGCAAAACCAGTACCAAGCCATACACACGTCCAAATGAAAGCTCCAATAACATTGTATCGGACAAAATTAAAATATGGATATCCGGAATATCCTGCAATAAAAGGGGTCATCGTTCTCATTAAAGGAATAAATCTGGAGAACGTAATGGCGATTTTGTCATATTCGGTTAAAAATTCTCTAGCCCGCTCAATGGTAGAAAGGGAGATGAGTTTAATTTTCTCGGTCGGTATTTTGCCAAAATTTCGTCCGATAAAAAAGTTATTACTGTCAGCTAAAACTGTTGCAATAAAAAAAAGAAAAAATAATAGTAGTATGTTTAATTCGCCAACTGCAGCAATTGTTCCGCTAGCAAATACAAGGGAGTCTCCTGGTAAAAAAGTTAAAACAACGAAACCGGTTTTTCCAAAAACAATGAGAAAGAGTATAAAGTAAATGTAAATCCCAAATTTATCTATATAATAATAAAGTTCAGAATCAAGCTTATTAAGTAATTCAAAGATTTCAGACATACTCATGTAGTTAACCCCATTCGTTAAGTCTATTTCTATTTCCTATCTTATTAAATTATATTCATAAACAAAAATAATTAACCTAATATTCAACTATGTAGTTTGAAACTTTTTTATAAATGTATCGTATATACAGAAAAAGGCATCAATGGTTTCCTAATTAAAAGTACTTTCGCCTATAGGGGGAGGTATACTTTTTAAAAGGTTTGAAAAAGGGAGTTGGACCAGTGTATACTACTAAATAGATAAAGATGGATAGATGAGGAAAAAAAGGAAATATAATGCCATTTACAAAGGTCTCTATTCAAAATAAGATGGAAACGATTCTTAACATTATTTCAATATTCTAATTGTAACTCGTTCGCATATTAACTATTATTAATAGAATAATGTTTTATTTGGAGAGGTCACTTTTGAAAAATTTGTTTCACGTTTTCCTAGGTGGTATGATCGGCTCCCTTTTACGATTTATTATCCAATCACTTACAGGTGTATCGGTTATGTTATGGATTGTAAATGTGTTAGGAAGTTTTGCCTTAGGAAGTTTAAATGGTTATTTTGAGAGGAAGGAAAGTAAACTAAAACTGCTTCTTACAACAGGCATGCTTGGTGCTTTTACTACTTTTTCAACCTTTTCGGAATATTGGTTCCATCAATTACAAGAAAATAGAATGGTTGGAATTCTTTATGGAATAGTAATGACAATTTGTTGTTTTGTAGCTGCTTTTATAGGGTATTTTTTGAATCGAGGGATGAATAAATGGAATGGATCTTAGTTGCCCTTGGTGGAGGAATAGGGGCTACGTTAAGATATAGCACCCAATTACTCATTCAACAAAAGAAATTTCCAACCTTTTGGGCTACAGCTATCGTCAATATAATAGGATCGTTTTTACTAGGTAAAACGGGCTCCTGGACATTGTTCGAAAGTACATTGTTATCGTTTCTTACGATTGGTGTATTAGGAGGATTTACAACCTTTTCGACCTTCGCATTTGATTTAGTTAAAATGATTGATTCAAAAAAGTGGGGAAAGGCCCTTTTCTTTACGGGAATTAATTTATTAGGAGGGATTTTATTCTTTTGGATAGGATGGAATCTTTAGTTATATAATAGTTAGTTTATACATACATTAAAGGCGGTAATGAACATGAAAGCTTACTTGGCAAATGGTTTATTTTCCATTGGAGACCGATTAGTAAATGAATTATTAGCAAAAGAAATACGAAAAGCAATTCCTGGTATTAATTTATATGTACCGCAAGAAAATGATGCAATTAACGATAAACAAAGCTTTGCAGATAGTCTAGCTATTGCTCGTGCGGATTTAGAAAAGTTACAAGAAAGTGATATTTTAATCGCTGTCTTAGATGGAATTGAAGTCGATTCCGGTGTTGCTGCTGAAATTGGTGTATTTTCCACATACAATCGACCAATCATCGCTCTTTTCTCCGATGTACGTCAACTTGGTCGGGATAATCAACAAAAAATTGATGCCCTCATCCAAGATGGGACTGAAAATCAATTCATCTATCGCAATTTATTTGTAATCGGAATTATTAAGCAACATGGTGTCATTGTGAGTACTGTGGAAGATGTTATTAAAAATATAGAAAAATTTAGTAAGGGAGAATGAAAATGAAAAGAACTGGTGAAAGAATATTAAGTATTGTGTCTGCTGTTTTAAATGTAATAGGTGTAGGGTTTTTAATTTTCATGTTATTTATAAGTAAAATGATTGTTGAGGATCCAGCTTTCCAAACTGAGTTTGAGAATTCGATTTATGAAGATGCAAGTATAAACGGATACGACCCAGTATATGGTATGGAAATTATGGATGATGTTATGGCTATTATGAATACGATTGGTTGGTTAGTAGTCGTAGTTATAATTATCGCAATTATATTGGCAATTGTTGGGGCTGTTAAAGTAAATCAAAATGCAAGACTGGCAGGAATTTTATTTATCATTGCAGCCGTTTTATCAGGTGTCGTTTCGATTTCAGGAATTTTATTAATTATTGCAGCGATTATGTGCTTTGTACGTAAGCCAAAAACATTTGATTATAATGAACAAAGAGATGAAAATGGATATATCATCGATTAGTCAAAAGCAGTGCAAAGTTTGCACTGCTTTTTCTTTTTACAGAAAGAAACTATGGCTTATAAGTGATTCCTTCAAGATTTAATAGTTTTTCTTTTATATCTAGCCCACCACTAAATCCGGTTAAAGTACCGTTTTTACCTAATACTCGGTGGCAGGGGATTACGATAGCTATAGGGTTTGATCCGATAGCAGTACCAACTGCTCGAACTGCCTTCGGTTTACCAATTTTAAAGGCAATATCTGAATAACATCTGGATTGGCCAAAAGGGATTTCCTGTAATGCCTTCCAAACTGCCATTTGAAAAGTAGTACCTCTAATATCGAAGGTAAAGGAAAAGGAAGTTCTTTTGCCTTCGAAGTATTCAATCAGCTCATTTTTATATGGAGTTAACTTTTCTTCATTTTCAATAATGTCGCAATTCGGAAACTGTTTTCTACAACAAGAAACTAATTCGTTCATTGAAGAATGCTCAGTTCCTACGTAACAAAGCCCCTTAACGGTACAAGCTATGTACACTTTCCAGTCATGATGTTCTAGAAAATGATAATATATTTGTTTTACGTCCTGCATATATATACCTCCATTTTCTATATTCTATCATGAATTGCATAAGTTTTTACCGTCTTTTCTAATTGTATACAAATTGAAAGGTGAAGGAATTCATTGTGATATAATAAATAGTGTATCAATCGTTCCTCTATCAAAGTAGGAGCGATTTTTCTATTCATAATCGTCATCAGGTATTTAACCTGCTGATTATCTATTTATGGATTCGGGAAATATAATTTGTATGCTATTTTTAATGTAAGGAGAGAATTGTCATGGGGAACACGATCAATGGTCCTTCGATTTTTAAACAAGCTTTAACCGTTAATAAAAAACCGTTCCCATGGTTAAAGGCGTTTTTGGCGGGTTTGGCTGCAGGGTTGCCAATTGCAGTTGGGTTGTTATTTGGAAGTTTAGAGTATGGTTTACTCGCAGGGTTAGGTGGTTTCACTTATTTATATGTTTTTCCAATACCTTATGTCCAATTAGCAAAAAAACTAGCATGGTGTATTTTAGCGATTACGTTATGTGTATTTTTAGGGACGATTTTAGCTCCTTATCCAATTATTTCAGCTATTGTAATGGGGCTTATTGGGGCAACCGGATTATTTATATTTGGAGCATTTCGATTAATTGGTCCTTCAGCGATATTTTTTGTGCTCATATTTGCGATGACAACAGGGATGCCAATAGCACCTGATGAAGCATTTACGAGAGCTGGTTTAGCCTTTTTAGGTGGCCTATTTTCATGGATCATTGCAATGAGCGGATGGTTTTTCAATCCCCACGGTCCAGAAAGAAGAATTGTGAAAAGATCCTATATTCAATTAGCTAACTTTTTAGATGCCATTGGTACACAAAAGGAAAATGATGCGCAACATACGGTTATGGCTACGTTAAAGGAAGCTAGTCAGACGCTGGCTTCGGGTTATATTCCTTGTGAAAGAACGAATGTTTTCAATCACCTTTTTGTTTTAAATAATTATGCAAATAAAATCTTTTTATTTGCAGTAGAACATTTTACTGATAAGGATGGAAAATTACCAACCGAATTTGGACAATCTTTACGTAACATTGCGAATATCGTAGATTCCAACAAATTTGAAGAAATAGAAACGATGATGTTACCTCATCCAGATCACATGACAGAGCATATGGCTCAATTATTTTTAGAAATTAATGAGGCTAAGAATAGTTTAACAATATCTAAAACAAAACTATTAGAACAAACGGAAATTTCAAAGCCATCAGCCAAAAGGGTATTATTAGGTGCTTTTGATAAAAATTCGATTATTTTCATTAATTCATTACGATTTGGCTTTTTTACGATGCTTGCCGCAATTATTGCCTATGAGTTTGATTTAAATCGCTCCTTTTGGGTCCCCCTTTCTTGTGTTGCCGTTATGAGCGGTGCCACAGTTGTCGCGACTCTTCATAGAGGGATACAAAGAAGTTTTGGAACGATTTTTGGTATCATCATTGCAAGTTTCATCCTCGCATTTCATCCAACCGGATATGTTATTGCCTTTCTCGTTTTTCTTTTAACATTTATTACTGAATTATTTATCGTCAAAAATTACGGTTTAGCTGCTTTATTTTTTACGCCAAATGCTTTAATTATGGCAGAAGCAGGTTCGAATGGGCATTATGCGTTTACATATTTTGCAACGGCTCGATTAATTGATGTAGTCATTGGGATTGCAATCGGTTTAATTGGCGTATGGTTAATAGGTAGAAAATCTGCATCAAGTAGACTCCCTCATTTAATTGCCAAAACGATTCGAAGTCAAGGACAAGTATTTTATGCATTATTTTCAGGTAAAGAGATTTATCAAATATATGGGAAAAATATAGAGTTTAATAAAATGGAAACGAATATTGGAAATTTGATTACCGTTTATGATACAGCAGCCGGGGAGATTCCGAAAGATAAGAGGGCGATTGAATATTATTGGCCGATTGTTTATTCGTTAGAGGAATTAGGATTTTTGTTAGATAAATATTCAAAATTAAATTCGCGACCTACATTAGATGATCAGACAATGGCTCGTTATTTATTAATATTTGAGAGTTTAGCAAATGCATCTGAACGAAAAGAGCACGTTATCGGAAAGGATATTCCTGAAATAAAAGGATATCAAAGTTTACTAGATACAATGGAAAACTTACAAAACAGCTTAATAAGTAAACTTTAAAACGATTAATTATTTGCTGAAACAAGTTATTACCTTCCATAGAAAAAATTAGTTATAATGCATAATAATAAGAATTTTATTTCAATTCAAAAAGTGATTACATTTCATTATTTTGGAGAAAATAACAGGGGAATTTTCTATCAAAGGATTTATTGTAGTTCATATGCAAAGTTATATTTGCTTACCGAATTGAGAAAAATCTTATTTAATTTAAATGAAAATGGAGGTAATGAAATGTTGAACATCGGTATTATTTTAGGAAGTACACGGGAAGGCCGAGTGAGTCCGCAAGTTGGTGAGTGGGTTAAGAAAATAGGTGATTCACGTGGTGATGCAACGTATGAAATTATCGATATTGCTGAATATAAATTACCGTTTTTAGGTGAACCAGGCGGTGATGCATCAGGTGCTGCCCAATGGTCTGCTAAAATTAGTGGTTGTGATGGCTTTGTATTTATCGTACAGGAGTATAATCATTCGATAACAGGTGCTTTAAAAAATGCCCTCGATTTTCTTCGAGATGAATGGAATAATAAGGCTGCAGGAATCGTAAGTTATGGTTCAGTAGGTGGAGCAAGAGCGGCAGAACATTTACGTGGCATTTGCGGTGAATTGTTAATTGCTGATGTTCGTGTTCATCCAGCATTATCTCTATTTACTGATTTTGAAAATGGATCGGTCTTTAAACCGAAAGAAGTACAAGTTCAATCTGTAAATGACATGTTAGATCAAGTCGTTGCGTGGAGTACTGCTCTTCAAACAGTTCGAAATAAATAATCTAACAATCCCTATTTACATGACGTAAATAGGGATTTAACAATTTCTTTTACATAATGGTTCATTATATTAGCATGAAAATAAATAAACTGTAGAAAATAATTTAGAACGTTACAATGGAGGGAAAAAGAATGAAAGTAGCAGCAATCGTTGGTAGTATTCGAAAAGATTCTTATAATAAAAAACTGGCACAATTTGTTCAAAAACGGTATGCAGAAAAGTTTGATTTGGAAATTTTAACATTAAATGATATTCCAATGTACAATCAAGATATTGAAGAAAATCCTCCACAAGAAGTCGTAGCATTTAAACAGAAAGTGAAGGATGCCGATGCTGTATTATGGATAACTCCAGAATATAATTCATCCATTCCTGGCGTTTTAGGAAATGCAATTGATTGGCTTTCGAGGGTAGATAAAGTGATGATCGGTAAACCTTCTTGGATCATGGGTGCGTCAATGGGGAATTTAGGTACTGCAAAAGCTCAAATGCACTTACGAGATATATTATTTGCCATCGGGCTTTCATCTCCAGTTTTAATTGGAAATGATGTATATATCGGGGCTGTTCATACGAAAATGGATGATGAAGGAAATATAACAGATGAAGGTACTGTACAATTTCTTGATTCAGTAGTTGAGAATTTTATGAAATGGATGCAATTGAATAAGTAATGAATAAAAATGGAGGGGAATGTAAGTATCTCCTTCATTTTTTATTTTTTTATGTTATTCAATGTTCGGAAGTATTAAAATAAAATAAATAGTTAGAAAATATGGATGCAACAAGTTTGAATACATATTTGTTTGGCTATTTTTTGAAAAGATGTACAACAAGAATTACTTTCATATACCAACGGTCAAAGAGCACCGATAATAAATTCAATGTACAACTTTAGTGATTAGGAGGATTTCATGATTCATTTAAAAGATGTCACTGTAATTAAAAATAAAAAGGTGATTTTGAAGGATGTATCTTGGGAAGTTCAAAAGGGGGAACATTGGTCTATTTTAGGTCTAAATGGTTCTGGAAAAACGACCTTACTAAATGTATTAAATGGTTACTTACATCCAACGACTGGGCAAGTTGAAGTGTTCGGTCAACTTTTTGGTAAAACGTATTTACCCGATTTACGGAAAGATATCGGACTTGTTAGTGCTTCATTACAACAACAAATTCAACCTTTTGAAAGTGTTTTAAGTGTTGTGTTAAGTGGCAAATTTGCATCTATAGGTTTATGGGAAGCGGTTGAAAAAAAGGATATTCAACTTGCGGAACATTATATGGAACTATTGCAATGCAATCATTTGCAAGAGGATGAATATGGAACATTATCACAAGGAGAACGTCAAAAAGTTTTAATCGCAAGAGCATTAATGGCTCAACCAAAACTTCTTATTTTCGATGAACCTTGTAATGGTTTGGATATTATAATGAGAGAACAACTTCTTCAATTAATTGAACATCTATCTACTCAAGAAGATTGTCCAACACTCATCTATGTGACACATCATGTAGAAGAAGTGTTACCATGCTTCTCCCATACATTGTTATTAAAACATGGAGAAGTGTTTGAGCAAGGTTTATCAGAAAATTTGTAAAAGAGGAGAATTTGTCAACATTTTATGATCGACCTGTGTCAATACAAAAAGAACAAAATCGTACATGGCTAGCATTAAAAGAAATCGTCCAACATACTTAAAACAAGTAAAAGCCATTTATCCTTTGAATGAGCAGATATTAGTAAGCATACATGTAAATAAATAAAGGGATTAGGTTCCGGGTGAACATATTTTAATATCCCATTTCAAAAATTAGATAGACTTTATTTAAGGAGGGGATATTGGGAATGAAGAAAGAAGAAAAGAATAAAAATGAGTTTATGTCTTGGCTAGTCGCAATATTATTCGGTATCGTTATTTCTTTTATTTGTAGAGAATTTCTTTTCTCCCCAATTGTTGTAAAAGGGGCATCTATGGTACCGACTTATGAAAATAAAGATGTTATTATTGTAAGTAAAATTAGCGAAATTAATCGATTCGATCACATCGTATTTAAATCTCCAGTAGAAGATGAATACTATATTAAACGAGTAATAGGTTTACCTGGGGATACGGTAGAAATGAAAGAAGATATTTTAATCGTAAACGGTGTTGAGTATGAAGAACCCTATGTGAATCGCGAAACTGATAATCCCTTTCAAAGAAGAGTAACTGAAAATTTTACTTTAGAAGATTATACCGGTGAAAAAACTGTACCAGAAGGGTATTTATTCGTTCTAGGTGACAATCGCTTAACAAGCTTTGATAGTAGACATTATGGATTAATATCCATTGATGCAGTATTGGGAGAGTCTAAAATGCGAATTTATCCTTTTAATCATTTCACTTTTTATTGGGGTGAGGAAGAAGTGGAAGTTAAATCTTAATCTCCCTTAAAGAATTTACTTGTAATTTCAATAATATAAAGAGTTAATAAATGGCTTTGAAATGTAAGTAGCCATTTTTTACTTTTATCCTAAAATTCAACTATTACCTAATAAGGAGGAGAATTTTTTGATAGCATCATTATATAAAAGTGAAAACGGTACGATAGCAGAATATGATAGAATCTTTTCATCATCACAAGAAGAGGTTTGGGATGTATTAACAAACAATGAAAAATTGAAATTATGGATGCATCATCTAGAAATAACGAACTTAGGTAAAGGTGGCCATATTAAATTTCATTTTCACGATGGGTCCGGAAATGTTGAAGATATTACGATTACCGATTTTGAAGAGGGCAGGGTTTTAGCCTTTGAATGGGGGAACGATATCGTACGCTTTGCAATACAACCGAAGAACAAAGGGACACAATTAATAATGAAACAAATCATTTCAGAGATCACGAATCATACGCCTAAGGATTTAGCAGGATGGCATGTTTGTTTACTACACTTTAGTGATGTCGTTAATAAGCAATTCATTCATTATCCAGAAAATGAGTGGGAAAAATGGTATGAAAAATATAAAGAACAAGTTGAAAAAATAATGAGTTAAAATGAAACTCGAAGAAATGATGTATTTCTTCGAGTTTTTTATTTACTATCTATTAATATACTTTATCTCCATTAAAGATGGAATTTTTCACGACTACATAATCAACTGTACGAATAGCATCAAGTTTGTTACCACCAGCATAAGAAATAGAGGATTGTAAATCCTGTTCCATTTCAACTAAAGTATCCATTAAAGAACCTTTATGTTCCACGTACATTTTTTTACCTTCAACGTTTTTCTTTTCGCCTTTTTGGAATTCAGAAGCAGAACCAAAGTATTCTTTAAACATTTTGCCATCTTTTACAACAGTTTGACCCGGTGATTCTTCATGACCGGCGAATAGTGAACCAATCATAACCATAGAGGCACCGAAACGAACTGATTTCGCAATATCACCATGTGTTCGAATTCCGCCATCAGCAATAATTGGTTTTGTTGCAGCTTTTGCACACCATCGTAGAGCAGCTAATTGCCAACCACCTGTACCGAATCCAGTTTTAATTTTTGTAATACATACTTTACCTGGCCCGATACCGACTTTAGTAGCATCTGCACCAGCATTTTCAAGTTCACGGACTGCTTCAGGTGTTCCAACATTACCAGCAATAACAAAGCTTTGAGGTAAATGAGTTTTAATATGTTTAATCATTTCAATAACTGCGTTTGAATGTCCGTGGGCAATATCAATTGTAATAAATTCTGGAATTAAATCTTCTACCGCTAATTGTTCAATAAATGCATATTCTTCTGCTTTTACACCAACTGAAATAGATGCGATTAATTTACGAGAATGCATGTTTCGAATAAATTCGGCACGAGTTTCAGGATTAAAACGGTGCATAATATAAAAGTAGCCATTTTCTGCTAATTTAATTGCAATAGATTCATCGATGATCGTTTGCATATTTGCAGGAACTACAGGTAATTTAAATTTATATCCGCCAAACATAACAGAAGTATCACATTCTGAACGGCTGCTTACTATACATTTATTTGGTATTAGTTGAATATCTTCATAATCAAATACGTTATCCATTTTACACACACCCCTAAATCACGAATATTTTTTATTAATATAGGCAATAATGTTCGCCCTTTGGTAATTTACCTCATTTTTAGTAACATGTCAAAGCATTTATTAAAATATTTTTATTTTTTCCTTTTTATATTGGAAATATGATGAATGAATGTTGACATTTTTGTGTATCAATTGTTAGAAAAATAGAGAAAATCTTTGTTTTCTCGTATAAAACATCTCCTTTCTATTCATATTAAAGGAAACATCAAAGGAGATGACTAGAATGCCAAGAAATGATAATCAACATGTTGAATCAACGCCCCACTTTGATGGTGCAAAAGAAAGCATCATTAATGACCCTACTGCATCTGCGAGTGAAAAAATAAGTGTTTATACTCAAGCAAAACCAATTGAAGAGTTTGCTATAGAGAAAAATCCTTATAAATTTACTCCAAAAGTCGACCCGATGATGGAACGTTTCGAAAAATTAATGCGCGGAACGAAAAAGAAATAAATGATAATATCTCGTTCATTTAGAACGGGATTATTTTTTTAATAAGAACAATCGCACAAGGATGGGCTTCCCTTTTTTCATAATTTAGAAGAAGGAGGGGGCTAATCGATGCTTGATAAAATCAAACTATTAATTGGTCAGCCGATTGGCGTAGCATTTAAAAATGGGTTAAGTATTTCTGGAGTTTTATGTGGTGCCGATGAAAATGAAATTTGTCTGATGGAATATATGTACCAGGCAAAATTTGTTCAAAGATATTATAATTACGAATCTATTCAAGGTATTTATATTTTCCCTATTAGTGATACAGATTTACTAAATTAAGTAGTTTAAAATAAAGAGGCTGGGACATAACTAGCTTCAAATAGTGAGAAAGGTGAATTTGAGGAAACTCAAATTCACCTTTCTCTATT
>NZ_JBIQFG010000052.1:0-17450 GCF_045369345.1 Ureibacillus sp. 179-F W5.1 NHS
CAAGTATATAGAAATCGGTGATTACGTGCTTTTTTATTTATGAAATTTTTTTAAACCCCAACAAATATTATAGAGCCTTAAAAAAAATAAAGATGAAAAAAAGAATGACCCCGACGACAGGTCATTCTTTTTTCTTTATCTATAATACGAAGTCTAGCAACAATTGTTCGCTAAGCTGAATGTATGTTTTAAGCAAACTTTCCTCATAAAATGGAGGTTTTTTGTTGCATTGTATCTAAGATGTCAATTTTACTTTTTTCTTCGTCGTTGTCCATTTACCCCGACTTGGACTTTCGACCAAATCATTAAAGGCTAACACATTCAAATCTCTTTGAATGGTGCGAGGAGTGATATTGAACTCTTCGACTAAATCCTGTGTAGATACCGTCCCTTTATCAAGGATGAACATATACACGTCTTTAATACGATTAAGCATTCTGTCAGTAGTTGGTTTCATAATCATGAACCACTCCTTCGATCTTAATTCTCATGGAAAAGACTAGCGGACGACAAAAGTGCAGAGGCTACTTTGGCTCATTAAATTTCTGCCTTAGACATCCCCTTTTTTATATATTTTTTTGTCAAGTAATTTACTATGACAACGCCATTATATCAGTAAACTATTAATTTTTCCATAATTCTCAGTTAATTATTATAAATTTTACGAAGTCTTTAATGTGATAATACGAAAAACACCGGTCGAATATGACAATTAAGCTTGTACTTTATAATAGAAAGAGTAAAATAATCGGTAATAAGTAAAGAGGTGATTAAATGGATTGGTTGAAATTAGCGGAATCTAGAAAAGAAGAATTGATTTCAGAATTACAACAGTTAATTCAAATTGAAAGTGTTCTTGATGAAGAGAGTGCAACAGAGGATGCTCCATTTGGTCAAGGTCCATTAAAGGCTTTACAATTTATGCTTTCAAAAGGTGAACAACAAGGCTTTCAAACGAAAAATGTAGATAATGTGGCTGGTCATATTGAAATGGGAGCAGGCGACGACTTGCTCGGAATTTTATGTCATGTGGATGTTGTGCCAGTAGGAGATTCCTGGACGTATCCTCCTTTTAAAGGGGAATTAGTGGACGGAAAACTATTTGGCAGAGGTGCCATTGATGATAAAGGTCCAACGATTGCAGCATGGTTAGCTATGAAAATGGTGAAAGATGCGGGCGTTTCATTAAATAAACGTGTTCGAATGATTATTGGGACAGATGAAGAATCAGGATTCCGTTGTGTAACCCATTACTTTACAAAGGAACAAATGCCAACAATTGGATTTGCACCAGACGCTGACTTTCCATTAATTAATGCTGAGAAAGGTATTGCATTGCTTAATTTTTCACAAAAAGCTCAAGTAACGGCAGATGAACAAATTATTGCATTTCAGGCAGGACAACGTTCTAATATGGTACCGGATCATGCAAAAGCGATCATTCAAAATGTAACCTCTGGAGTGGAAGAAGAATTTCAACAATTCTTAGAAGAAAATACGACAGAAGGTACTTTTATTCAAGATGAAGGACGATATATAATAACGGTTAAAGGAAAATCGGCCCATGCGATGGAACCTGAAAAAGGTAGAAATGCGGCTGTGTTACTTGCAAAATTTCTGATTAACTACATTACTACTCCAGCAAGTAACCAATTTCTTTCTTTCATCGTCAATACGTTTGGTGAGGACTACAAGGGTACAAAAATGAAGCTAGATTTTGAAGATATTATGTCCGGTCCTACGACATTAAACCCTGGTGTTATATTATTCCACCATGAACGGGGTGGCCATATTCAAGTAAGTATGCGTTACTCGGTGAGCTATCCATTTGAGGAAAAAATGACAGAAGCTACAAAAGTAGTATCCGATTTAGGATTTGCTTTAGATGTGACATCTAATTCGATTCCCCACTATGTACCAGAAGAAGATGAACTTGTGCAAACTTTGTTGAAAGTATATCGAAAATATACAGGGGATGAATCAAAACCGTTATCTACTGGTGGAGGTACGTATGCGCGGACGATGAAAAAAGGGGTAGCCTTTGGCATGCTTTTCCCAGGTGAACCGGATGTGGCGCATCAGTCGGATGAATATGTATGGATTGATCATTTAGTGAAAGCTGCCGCTATATATGCGGAAACGATTGTTGAGTTAGCTGGGAAATAAAATTTTAAAGGATGGTAAAAAATGGGCTTTGTATTATGGAATGACAAAATTGTGGATGAAAGTGAAGTAAAGATTGATAAAGAAGATAGAGGTTATCAATTCGGTGACGGAGTTTATGAAGTAATTAAAATTTATGATGGTGAAATGTTTACTGCAACAGAACATATTGATCGATTTTATTTAAGTGCTGAAAAAATTAAAATAACGATTCCGTTTACAAAGGATAAACTTCACCAATTATTACACCAATTAGTGGAAGCAAACGAAATTAAAACAGGAAATCTTTATTTCCAGATTACTCGTGGTGCGGCACCTCGTATTCATCAATTCCCTGGGGACAACGTATTACCTGTTTTAACAGGAAATGTGAAGGAAGCTCCTCGTTCAACAGAAAATATGGAAAAAGGTGTGAAAGCAGTTTTTGCAGAGGATATTCGTTGGTTACGTTGTGATATTAAATCATTAAATTTATTAGGTGCTGTATTAGCAAAACAAGAAGCTTATGAAAAAGGGTGTTACGAAGCCATTTTACATCGTGGAGATATTATTACGGAAGGATCATCTACAAACGTATTTGGTATTAAAGATGGAGTCCTATATACACACCCAACAGATAACTTCATTTTAAACGGAATTACACGCAATGTTATTTTAACGTGTGCAAAGGAAATTGACCTTCCAGTGAAGGAAGAACCTTTTACAAAAGAGCAAGCATTGAACATGGATGAATTGTTTGTGTCATCTACAACTTCTGAAATTACACCAGTTATCGATTTAGAAGGGGTAGCTATAAATAATGGAGTCATTGGAGAATGGACTCGTAAATTACAAGCACAATTTGAAACAAAGCTTCCTCAACAATTTCAAGTAAATTTGTCAAAATAATTCATTGAGTTTATTAGTGGGTAGGACATCACCTATCCACTATTTTTTTTGCGTTTCCTCATGTAAAATTGAAGTGGGGATTTAAAGAATAGGAGTGTTTTTTTTGGCTCAATTAGTGAAACTACAAGATTACATTTCAAGATACCAAATCGATTTATCAAGATATCCAACTCAATTTGTTCGTTTGAAAAAAAGTCAATGGGAACGTGTGAAACAACAATGGCTTTCTGGTGAAGAAACACCGGAGTGGCAACATATTGAATCCGATGAAGACATACGACAGGGCAAAAAAACTTTTTCTTTTTTCGAAAAACTAAAGCTGAAAAAAGAGACAAAAGAAATTGAAAATATAGAAGATGTAGATGTTTCGAATGAGCTAATGAATCCGGATGAAGAAATTCCTGAGGAAGAAACAACGTTATTTTTTGAACCGAAAATCGTGTACCAACCAACTTCGATAGAAGAACTGAAAAAAATGTTCATGGATCAATTTTTTCATTTTCAAATTAAATGGGCAAGTTCAACTTTAAGGGAAAAATCTTATGTGGATCCGAAATTTTTAAGAGATTCGTTACTTCGAACTATTCTTCAACGTTTACCGGATAGCTTTTTAGTACTGTATTATCCAATCATAAAGGTAAAGAAAGCACCTGTTGAATTAGATATTATTTTATTAACACCAACAGAATGTTTATGCATTACATTAGTGGAACAAGAAGAGCAAGCAGTATTTGTTGGGAATAGCGATCGTTTTTGGATAAAAAAGATAGGGAAAACATCGAAAAAAATGTTGAATCCATTAATTCAATTAAATCGGATGGAGTCTATTATTACTCAGTTATTTGCTGCAAATAACGTTGACATGCCAATTCGAAAAGTGCTCCTTTCAAGAAATGGATATTTTGATTATCCAGGTTCTGTTTTTAACGTTCAATTCATTGATAAACGAGAACTTTCCCAATGGATGAACCAATTATCCCGCTATTCTTCACCGATGAAACGGATGCAAATGCAAGCAGCTCAAGCAATTTTACAGACGGTACAAACGACTTCCTTTAACCGTGATATTTGGAAAGTGGAACAACAGGAGCAATAAAAGTGGAATTGTTTTTTATTATTAATGAGCAAGCTGGCAATGGAAAAGGGAAAAAAGTTTGGGAAAAGTTAAGGAAAGAACTACATACCCCTTTTTCTTTTTACATAACAAATCATCATGGACATGCTACTACCATTGCTAGAAAGATTGCTAGTAATTTTCAACTAACTGGACAAAAAATACTTTTGATAGCCGTTGGGGGAGATGGAACAATCCATGAAGTCGTAAATGGTGTGATTGGTTTTAATCATGTATATGTTGGAGCAATTGGTGCAGGTTCTGGTAACGACTTTTCAAGGGAATATTTTACATTCCATACTGCTTATGAAATAGATGAATTTATAAAAGGAAATGAACAATCTTTGCAACAGTTTGATAGCGGAATGGTCAAATGGAGCACTGGACAATCAATTCATTTTGTGAACAATTCAGGAATTGGTTTCGATGCCTTTGTAGCTAAACTGGCGAACCATTCTACTATAAAAAAACGACTGAACAAAATGGGACTTGGTAAGTTTAGTTATGTTTATTTTGTGTTGCTCGGTCTATTTACATTTAAATTATTTACATTAACGGTTGAACAAAATGGTAGTCAAAGAAAGTATGAAAAGGTTTGGTTTGCAACGGTTTCCAATCAACCGTATTTCGGAGGAGGGATGAAAATCTCACCTCAATCTAATCCAATGGATGGGAAATTAGAATTGACCATTGTGTATAACCTTTCAAGATTAAAATTATTACTAATGTTTGTCACTGTATTTTTTGGTAGCCATACGAGATTACAAGAAGTCGTTCAGCAGAAGGGCGACCAATTTACTTTGTACATAAACGATGAATTACCTTGTCATGCCGATGGAGAAGTGATGGGTGTGACAAAAAATAATTCACGCATAGATTACGTTGTCCAAAAGAAAAGTTGGATGTCGATAAAAAGAAATAGCGAGTTTATGAAAAAGTAAGAAAAATAAGCTATAATAAAATGAAATTAGGACATCTAGAAATGAGGATTTAGTAGTGAGATTAAGAAATAAACCGTGGGCTGAAGAATTTATTACAAATCATCCAGAAGTTATTATTCCAAATCCTGAAGAATATAAAGGAAAGTGGAAAGAAGTTTTTGGAAACGACAACCCACTGCATATTGAAGTAGGTACAGGAAAAGGTCAATTTGTTACAGGAATGGCTCTAGCTAACCCTAATATTAACTATATCGGTATTGAACTATACGATAGTGTCATTGTGAGTGCGTTGGAAAAAGTGTTAGATGCTAATACTCCACCAAATTTACGATTATTAAAAGTAAATGGAGCCGATTTAGCAAAATATTTTGCTAAAAATGATGTAAGTCGAGTGTATTTAAATTTCTCAGATCCTTGGCCTAAAACGCGTCATGCAAAACGTCGTTTAACCCACGAAGGATTTTTGAAGTTATATGAGTCCATTTTAGTGGATAATGGGGAAATTCATTTTAAAACGGATAATCGTGGCTTATTTGAATATTCCCTTGTTAGTATGTCGGAATATGGAATGTTATTGAAATATGTTTCGTTAGATTTACATGCCAATATGCCGGAAGACAATATTATGACAGAATATGAAGAAAAGTTTTCTGCCAAAGGTCAGCCAATCTATCGTTTAGAATCTCAATTTATAACGAAGAAATAATGTAAATCGTTTATTTTGAATTCGATTGTCGTTCAATCGAATTTTTAAATAAATATAAGAACAAAGGGGAGATAGGGATGGATCAACTACAATTTCACAATATGTCCTTAACATGGCTTAATGGGGGCGTCACTTCTTTAGATGGCGGAGCAATGTTTGGAGTCGTACCAAAACCACTTTGGTCAAGAAAGTATCCAGTCAATGACAAAAATCAAATTGAATTAGCTTGTGAACCGATTTTAATTCAATACGAGGGGAAAAATTATTTAATTGATAGTGGTGTTGGGTTTAATAAGTTAACAGAAAAACAACTTCGAAACTTTGGTGTTACAGAAGAATCAACGATTTTAGAAAGCTTGGACCAATTGGGACTTACTGCAGAAGATATTGATTATGTGCTAATGACCCACCTTCATTTTGACCATGCTGGGGGATTAACTCGTTGGGAAGGGGACACACTCGTATCTACATTCCCGAAGGCGAAAATTTATACAACGCAAATTGAATGGGATGAAATGCGTAATCCAAATATACGATCCAAAAATACGTATTGGAAAGAAAATTGGGAACCGGTTCAACATCAAGTTGAGACTTTCTCCGAATCCTTAACGATAGCCCCTGGAATTGAAATGGTTCATACAGGTGGACATAGTGATGGACATGCGATTATAAAGTTAACTCAAAACGGGGAAACGCTAATTCATATGGCGGACATTATGCCAACCCATGCCCATCAAAACCCTTTATGGGTATTAGCATATGATGATTACCCGATGACAAGTGTGTTTGCTAAAGAAAAAATAATGAAAGAAGCTTTAGCAGGAGGGTATAAATTTATTTTCTATCATGATGCTTATTATCGAATGATTCAATGGAGTGCCGATGGAAAAGAAGTGACCGACTCATTGAAACGAAGTAAAGAAGCACGAATTCAATTTGAAACAAACGTATAAAAAAAGGGGCTGTTTGATCATTTCAAACAGCCTCTTTCTCTATGAAGAAATTACACTTTTAATAATTCAACAACTACTCCTGAACGAGCATCTGCTGCAAATTCAAATGTTTCCAATTCACCATTTAATACTCTAGTAATTCCTCCACGGTATACGGGAATGGTCATAATACCATTATTATAATCTTCTGTTTTCATATAAATCCAAGAACCATCAATAGGGCTTTCTTTTTTAAACTCTGTTTTTACATTGTCTAGTACTTGATTGGCGGGTACAAAAGGCGAAATTCTTTCAGATGTTTCTTTAATGATAATGGATGCAGCTAAACCCGTGGCCACACCTATTAAAAAATCTCTTAATTTCATTTGCCATCCTCCTTTAAACTATTCCTTATTTTAACACCAATTAAAACAGAAGTCTTGTTCAATCATACAAAGAGAGTGGTCTATGGATAGAAATAATTAACTGGTCTATGCTATAAAAAACCCGTTTTTAATAGTGAGTTTGTAAATTTTCCAATGATACAATTCGAATTACGAAATATATATGATAGAATAGAGAAAAGATTAAAAAAATTAGGGAGTGTTCTTTTATGAATACTGAAACATTACAATTATTTAAAACATTAACGGAGTTACCTGGTGCCCCTGGCAATGAATCCGCTGTTCGAAAATTTATGCGTGGGGAACTAGAAAAGTATGCAGATGAAATTATTCAAGATAATTTAGGTGGCATTTTCGGTGTAAGAAAAGCGGAAAATGACAATGCACCCAAAATATTAGTGGCAGGCCATATGGATGAAGTATCTTTCATGGTAAAAGATATTACAGAAAACGGGATGCTTCGCTTTCAGCCATTAGGCGGTTGGTCTAATCAAGTGTTACAAGCCCAAAGAGTAACTGTTTATGCAAAGGAACAAGAAATTCCTGGTGTAATTGCTTCCATTCCACCTCATTTATTAAGAGGTACTGACAAAAATCATACGATGGAAATTAAAGATATGTTAATTGACGTAGGAGCAGACAGTAAAGAAGATGCACTACAAATGGGTATTCGACCAGGTCAATCAATTATCCCAATTTGTCCATTTACACCGATGGCAAACCCGAAAAAAATTATGGCGAAAGCTTGGGATAACCGATATGGTTGTGGTTTGGCGATCGAATTGTTAAAAGAGTTAAAAGACGAAAAAGTAGTAAACAACCTATATTCAGGTGCAAACGTAATGGAAGAAGTTGGATTACGCGGGGCACAAGTATCTGCAAACATGATTAAACCTGACATTTTCTTCGCCCTAGATGCTTCTGCAGCCAATGATACAACGGGTGATAAAACCCAATTTGGTCAATTAGGAAAAGGGACGTTATTACGAATTTATGATCCAACGATGGTTACCCACCGTGGATTACGTGAATTTATTTTAGATACGGCTGAGACAAATGATATACCGTATCAATATTTTGTATCTAATGGTGGTACTGATGCAGGTAAAGTACATATTTCCAATGAAGGAATTCCAAGTACGGTTATTGGCATTTGTTCCCGCTACATCCATACTTCTGCTTCGATCATTCATGTCGATGATTATGCGGCTGCAAAAGAGTTGCTTGTGAAACTTGTGAGAACCCTTGATAGAAGTACAGTGGATACAATTATAAACAATGGTTAAAATTACTAAGAAGAAAGGTGCCAAATGGGGCATCTTTTTTATTGAGTGGAACGTCCAGTAAAAGTGTTGATGAGGAGATGACAATTTTGTTTGTTGCAATTGGTACGAAAAATAGAGCAAAAACATTAGCTATTACGAATATCGTAAGTATGTATTTTGACAACTTGGAATTTGAGCAATTTGCGGTTCCTTCAGATGTTTCGGAACAGCCTTTTTCTAATGATGAGACGAGACAAGGTGCAATCAATCGTGCCCTTCATACATTAAATGCTTCAGGAGCTGATTTGAACTTCGGACTTGAAGGTGGTGTACATGAAATGGATGGTCAAATGTACTGCTGTAATTGGGGAGCAATGGCATTAAAAGATGGTACGATTATTACAGCTAGCGGTGCCCAATTTTTATTACCAGATGAAATTGCTGTACAATTGAGAGCGGGTAGAGAATTAGGTCCGGTTATGGATGACTATACGAAGCAAAAGGATACACGTTCTTCTTCAGGAGCTGTTGGTGTTTTTACAGCAGGTCTAGTTGATCGAACGGAAATGTTTGAACATATTGTGAAGTTGTTAATAGGACAATATTTATTTTTATTAAATACTAATAAATAACTCTATGAAAATATTACTAAAAACATGACTCTTGCATCATGACCTATTTATCATTTAATATTAATAGAATAGAAAGAGAGGAGTACATATGAAACGTAAATGGCTTCTAGCTACAGCGTGTTTATTGTTATTGTTCGCTTTAACAGGCTGTGGAAAAACTGTCGAAGAGCAAATAGATTCTGGTGTGGCAAGCGCTCAAACTGTTTTTGAAGAAAATCCCCAAGAACCAAATACAAAGCTTGAGGGAATCGAATTATATGTTCCATCGGGTTACAAGGCTGAAAATAGTGAAGATCCCAATAATTTCATTGTGACAAAAGGACAGGATAGTTATATTCTTTTTGTGAATCAAAATGAAACGGAAGATAGCAAACTACATTATCAATTATTAAAAGATGATAAAACAAAACATATTATCAAGGAAGAAACAGTCGAATTTGATGGTGCCTTTGGATTTACTGCAGTGATTGAACATGATGAAGAACAATTTGAACTTGTCGTAAGTTGTGGTGGTATTAAAATGTCTACTATCTCAGAAGATAAAAATATAGATGAGAAACTAGTAGATATGATGACAATCGTTCGTTCTGTAAAGTTACTTGAAAAGTAATAATGGAAGTTAGCAGACAAACTAATCGACTAAAAAACTAAACTTTTGCTACAATAAGGGTAATACTTTAAAAGTACGGTTCACTTTATGTGAACCGTTTATTTTTGTACTTGCAATTTTTGTGAAAAAATTTTACTGCATCGATTGGTAAAGAAAAGCAAGTATTGTAAAATAAGAAAGGATGTGATGAAGTTGAAATCAAAAGAGTTAGTAGAACAATTGAAATTGCGCTTAAGTACGGAGCAATTTGAATTTCATTTTGATAAAGAAAAAGATATGTTGCGACTTAATCATAAATCATTAAATCGAGGGATGGATATTTCCCTTCCTGAAATTATCGCCAAATATCAAACGATAAAAGAAAAAGCCATCGATGAGGTTGTCTATACGATCGAACAAACCTTTCAGGCGATGGAAAAGGAACGAGCTGAAGGATTCCATGATTTATCTTTAGTATACCCTGTTATACGTTCCACTTCTTTCCCGTTAAAATCCAATGAAGGACATACCTTCATCACAACGGATCACACTGCGGAAACGCGTATCTTTTATGCGTTAGATTTAGGAACAACTTACCGATTAATTGATGAGTCGATGTTAGAGAAATTAAACGTTTCGGCAAATCAAATTAGAGAAGCAGCTCGTTTTTCCGTTCGAAAATTACCGACAAATACGAAAAAAGATGAAGTAGCGGGCAATATTTTTTATTTCTTAAATGAAAATGATGGATATGATGCAAGTCGTATTTTAAATGAATCCTTTTTAAAAGAGATGGAATCAAAAATAGAAGGGGACATGACGTTGTCTGTTCCCCACCAAGATGTTCTAATTATTGGTGATATTCGGAACGAAGTAGGGTATGATGTATTAGCGCAAATGACGATGCACTTCTTTTCCGTAGGTGCAGTACCGATTACTTCCTTATCTTTCGTTTATGATAAAGGAGAATTAGAACCAATCTTTATATTGGCAAAAAACAGAGTAAAAAAGGAGCAAGATGACCAATGATCGCCGCTTATAATAAACAATTTGTTGGAGATGTACTTTTAGTCCAACTAGCTACAGAAAAAATCGTTCATACTGAAGTTGAAAAAGTAGGAGATTTCGCTATTTTAAAAGAGAAAGCAACTGGTGAAATAAAAGCTTTCAATTTATTTAATGCAAGTAAATATATGGACTTAAACGTTCAAGGGAATGTGGAAGTAAACCCAGAACTTGTACAAAAAATTGAGGAAGCAATGAAAGCAAACAATGTTTCTATCTCATTAGATGTCGATTTTTCTCCTAAATTTGTTATCGGTTATGTAGAAGAAAAGGAAAAACATCCAAATGCTGATAAGTTAAGTATTTGTAAAGTAAATGTAGGGGATGAACTGTTACAAATCGTTTGTGGTGCACCAAATGTTGAAGCGGGACAAAAAGTCGTTGTAGCAAAAATAGGTGCTGTAATGCCATCTGGATTAGTGATTAAACAATCTGAATTACGTGGAGTCGCATCAAGTGGAATGCTTTGCTCAGCACGTGAATTAGCAATTCCGAATGCGCCATCAGCTAAAGGAATTTTAGTTTTAGATCAAGATGCAGAAGTTGGCGCATCTTTTACGATTCCTTCTAATTTATAATTTGAACATACTTTTTTGAAAGGACGTCTCTTTAATAGAGGCGTCCTTTTTTGTTTTCATCGAAATGTTTTCTCATTGTTATCTTATTGCAATGTAATTATGATATGATTTTGCTAACTAAGGCATATTTATACTATTTATCTATTAAACTCCTAAAAAATAAAAATGAATAGAAAAAATAACCGAAAAAGTTATATCAAATGTGATAGAAAGGTTAAATAAAGATGCCTACTTACATATAATTACTTTATAATAAAAAATGCTATGTTAATAGAAAAGAGTGATCTACATTGAATTGGTTTAAAAAACAGTTAAATAAATTAATATATGATGAAATAGAAGATGAAGAATATTATGAAGATGAGTACTATGAAGAAGAAAGAGTAAAATCAAAAACAAATGATAATGTGATAGAAGAAACGGTTCAAAATAATAGAAAGAGTTTTAAATTCCCATTAATTGATGATCATGAAATGGGGAATACGAGACCCCCTAGTCACGATTTTAACCAATATGAACAACAAACTACCCATCACAACGTGGATCAAGTTAATCGGAAATCGAATTATTTTTATCAACCAAATGCCATTTCCGAAGTGTTTGATGTAGAAGTTTCGGGAATACGAGAACTGTTAGAAAAACGACAAAATAAAGGTAGTTCGACAAGAGGGAATTCCAATCAGTTAAGAAAGGATTCCTATAAAGGACGTCGAGTTGAACAGTCTAAAATGAAGGAACCATTGAAAGAAGATAGGAAAAAAGCTACTTATGCATCAAAAAAGCAAACAGAAACTGTAGATGTTCCTGTTGCCCAAAGAAAATTTGTTCCAAGTCAAGTCCCTTCTCCTATATACGGCTTTAAAAGACCGAGTAACATTAACGATTTATTATCAAAAAAGCAAGGTAGAGTCGAACCTTTGGAAGAAGAGAAAGTTGAAGAAAAGGTACAACAAAGTAAACCCGATGCACAACAGGAAAGTAAAGTAGAGCAAATTTATTCTGATGTTTTAAAAATAAAAGAAGAAGTGGCAAGTACTGTTGACACGATTGCTCTTCCAGAAAGTAAGAAACAAGCTACTTCTTATGAAGAGGAAGAGTCGGTGGAGGTTCCTTCTAATCATTTTTTGCAAATAGAAGATGAACGAGTAGAAAAACCAATCGTATTGGAAGAAACCCTTTATAAAAAAGTAGAAGAGTTTCCTATATTAGCTGAAGAAGTATTGGATGAACCGACTAATGAATTCCAAACTAAGATAGATAGTGTACTTAAAGGGTATGAAGTTGAGCATCAACAAGGGGAAATTATGTCCTTTGACAATCATGATGAGAACGAAAGCTTTTCTTTAAGAGAGCCTGAAATAGAAGTTGAAGAGTTCGATTTAAAAGAAAGCCAAGTCAGTCAACAGGATTTTCAACAAGTAATGGAACACACCCCAATATTCATGCCTATCCAAATTCCAATCGAAAAGCAAGTTGAACTTGAAGAGGCAGTTGTGGAAGAACATCCTTTCGAAGGGGAAAATGCTCAAGTTCAACGCCTTGTAGACATTGCTTTAATGGACAAGTTTGATGACCAAGAGACTGAATCTGATACAAATTCCTTCCTATCAATAGAGCAAGAAGAACCATTTGAACAGAAAGAATATACAGAACTAGAAACATATGAAGAATATGAAGAACATGAACAGTACGAAGAATTTGAAGTAGATGTACAGCAAGATGAGTCTGTGGAACAACAAGAAAAGGTTGAACCTAAAAGAAAAACATTACCTTTTAATGTCCTTATGTTGAAATCAGATAAAGAAAAATATGCTGCGAAATTAGCACAAAAACAATTCAATGAACATAATGATGATATTAAAGAATTTTCTAGGCATACATCTAATGGAGAATTAAAAGAGCAACAACCTATTAATAACAGGCCACATGAGGATGCTACAGCTTTGATAACGACTGACATGGATCAAGGAAAGGAACCGTTCCATGTAGAAGGGGAGACAGAAGAAACAATAAATACAGTTGTTTCCAATGAACCTCAGGGAAAAGTCATTCCAAAACTTTATGTAAAACCTTCATTGGAATTTTTATCACCACCGGAGGAAAAAACAGAAGATCGGGAATGGTTGGAATCTCAAGCGGATGTTTTAGTTGAAGCATTATCCTATTTCCAAGTAACAGCCCAAGTAGAGTCTATTATGCAAGGTCCAGCTGTTACCCAATTTGAGATTACAGTCGGTCACGGTACAAAAGTGAGTAAAATTCGAAACTTAGCAGATGATTTAAAACTTGCTTTAGCAGCGAAAGATATTCGCATCCAGGCCCCAATCCCAGGGAAAAGTTCAATTGGAATCGAAATACCGAATCGTATTTCTCGAGCAGTACGTTTATCCGAAGTAACGACTAGTGAATCCTTTTTAAATTCCGAATCGCCTTTAGAAGCAGCATTAGGATTAGATTTAACAGGGAAGCCGTTAACAATTGATTTGCGTAAAATGCCCCACGGTTTAATAGCTGGTGCTACTGGATCTGGTAAATCGGTTTGTATTAATTCGATTTTAGTAAGTTTATTATATAAAGCAGATCCGAATGAATTAAAGCTAATGTTAATAGATCCTAAAATGGTAGAGCTTGCTCCATTTAATCACATTCCCCATTTAGTAAGCCCTGTTATTACCGATGTGAAAGCGGCAACAGCGGCGTTGAAATGGGCTGTAGAAGAAATGGAAAGACGCTATCAATTATTTGCCCATGCAGGAGTAAGGGATTTAACAAGATTTAATAAACTAGCCGAATCGAACGGGCAATATGGTCATAAATTACCTTACATTTTAATCGTTATCGATGAGCTGGCAGATTTAATGATGATGTCTCCTGCAGATGTAGAGGAAGCAATTTGTCGTATTGCTCAAAAAGCAAGGGCTTGTGGAATTCATTTAATCGTTGCAACTCAGCGCCCATCAGTAGATGTCATTACCGGCTTAATTAAATCCAACATTCCAACTCGTATTGCCTTTGCCGTTTCGTCACAGGTTGACTCCCGTACGATTTTAGACAGTCAAGGTGCGGAACGTTTATTAGGAAGGGGAGATATGTTGTATTTAGGAAATGGGATGAGTGCTCCAATCCGTTTACAAGGTACTTTTGTAACGGATGATGAAATTGAAGAAATTATTGAGCATGTCCGCTCCCAAGGGGAACCAGAGTATTTCTTCCAACAGGATGAATTATTAAAAAAATCCGAAATGATAGAAGAACAAGATGAATTATTTGAAGAGGTATGTCGCTTTGTTTATGAACAAGGTACTGCCTCCACGTCATCCATTCAAAGAAAGTATCATATTGGATATAATCGGGCAGCCCGCTTAATTGATATGTTAGAAAATAACGGATTTATTTCTGAACAAAGAGGAAGTAAACCGAGAGAAGTGTATATTACAGAGTCTGATTTAGCTTCTATGTTTGATTAGATTTTGTATATACAAATAGTGAAAATGAGGGAGGATTCCCTCTCATTTTTTTCGATATAATAAAAATATACATGAATGAGTGAATAAGTAGAAAAAATAAGCTAACAAGTAATTATCCTTTATTAAATTTAATGCTATAATGGGGTATGTTTTTAAAATTTGGCACAAACTAACTTAAATAACAAACGTTCATTCATTGGGATCAAGTGTATCCCGGGAGGTTTTCAATATGACATTTTATCATTTTACAGGAATTAAAGGTTCAGGTATGAGTTCATTAGCTCAAATTTTGTTTGATTCAGGAGAACAAGTACAGGGATCTGATTATGAAACTTATTATTTCACAGAAAAACCATTAAGAGATCGTAACATCACGATATTACCTTTCGATCCAGATAACATTCACGAAGGCATGACCGTTATAGCTGGCAATGCCTTTCCTGATGAACATCCAGAACTTGTTCGAGCGAAGGAATTAGGGGTAGAAGTGATTCGCTACCATAAATTTTTAGGCGATTATATTAAAAAATATACTTCTATTGCAATAACAGGTGCCCATGGTAAAACGTCCACTACCGGATTAATGAGTCATGTGATTGGCGGTTATATGCCAACATCTTTTTTAATCGGTGATGGTACAGGTTCAGGGAAAGAAGATGCTTCTTATTTTGTTATGGAGGCATGTGAATACCGTCGTCACTTTTTAGCGTATCATCCAGATTATGCTGTCATGACGAATATCGATTTTGACCATCCGGATTATTTTTCAGATATAGAAGATGTTAATGCGGCATTCCAACAATTAGCACTTCAAGTAAATAAAGCGATTATTGCTTGTGGAGATGACGAACATCTTCAAAAAATTCAAGCAAATGTACCTGTTGTCTTTTATGGATTTGGTACTCATAATGATTTTGCAGCACGAAATATTGAAAAAACAACAGAAGGTACATCCTTTGAAGTTTACGTGAGAAACGAATTTTACCATAAGTTTTTCATTCCGATGTTTGGAGACCATACCGTTTTAAATTCGTTGGCAGTCATTTCTTTATGTCATTATGAAGGAATTCCGGCGAATCTTATTCAAGAACGTTTAAATACGTATGGTGGAGTAAAAAGACGTTTTACGGAGACGAAAATGGGGAATAGTGTACTTGTAGATGATTATGCGCATCATCCAACCGAAATTAATGCGACGATTCAATCGGCGCGTCAAAAATATCCAGATCGACAAATTGTTGCTGTTTTTCAACCACATACATTTAGCCGTACAGAAGCATTTTTACAAGACTTTGCCGATAGTTTAGAAAAGGCAGATGCTGTTTATTTATGTGATATTTTCAGTTCTGCTCGGGAAAAACAAGGAGCTTTATCGATTGATGATTTAGCAACTTTGATTGAAGGAAGTAAAATTCTTCAAACTGATAAAATTGACATGTTGAAAGAACATAACGATGCTGTCTTCTTGTTTATGGGTGCAGGTGATGTTCATAAGTATCAAGAGGCTTTTGAAGAAGTGTTGAAAGACAATGAAGAAACAGCTTAAACGCCTATGTTTAGGCTGTTTTTTCAAATGAAGGATTTTCACATTTTTTGTCGAATAGTAGATGTAAGTAGACGTAGGAGGTTTTATTGTAAATGGAGATCATTTTATACATCGCAGCATTACTTGCAGCAATTGGTTTTTTAATTTTATGTATTAGTGTAGGTATGACGTTATTCTCATTAAAAAATACGCTAAATAGTATGGCAGGTACCATTGCTGGAATCGAAGGACAAATGGAAGGAATCACACGTGAGACAACCTCCCTATTAGCCAAAACAAATACGTTAGCGGAAGATATTACGGAGAAATCTGAGAAATTAAATTCAGTCGTTGATGCAGTGAAAAATATTGGAGTATCCGTAAATGGATTAAATACTTCTATTCAACAAATTACATCTTCTATTTCTTCAGAGGTAAGTAAAAATGAAGAAAAAATTGCCCAAGTAGTCCAATGGAGCAATGTGGCAATGGAGATTGCTGATAAATGGAAACAGCGAAAAGCAATCAATCAACATGATGTAGATGAAGCTACAGATGAAATTGTCAAAAAATCTTCTAAATTTAAACGAAGAAAATAACAAAGAGGGGGATGTTCAACATGTTAGGGGAAAAACCAAACTATAACGAAGTGAAAAATGCAATACCTAATTTACCACAACTTTATACTGGTATAGATGCTATATATGAAGAGGAGTCGGTGAATATGAAAGATTTTGTTATTGGAGCTTTTGTAGGAGGTATTGTAGGAGCAGCTGTAGGATTATTACTTGCTCCGAAAACAGGAAGAGATTTAAGAAGTGATGTAGCAAGCCAAGCGGCAACTTTAAAGGATAAAGGTGTTACTTTATCATCAACGGCGAAAGAAAAAACAGTTTTATTATCAAATCAGATTAAAGAGCAATCTAGTCAACTAGTTGATAAAGTAAAATCAAAAACAGCAAAAGTACCAACTGTATTTGACGATGGTACGGTTTCATACGAAGGAGAAGAACCTTTAGAAAATGATACGTATGAAGGAATAGACATTGCGGAAGCTTCAAAACCTTCATCTATTTAATAAAAAATAAAAACTGCCCATTCCAATAATGTGTACCCTTTGTAAAGGACATTTTAAAAAAAGCTAGGCAACTTGAAATAGATGATGTCTGTATTGTGCAGGC